>CAYYFK010000004.1:14363-43717 GCA_964471565.1 Candidatus Woesearchaeota archaeon
GTCTCTTCAGCTTCAGGTTCTTCCTCAGTTGTTTCTTCTTCTTGAGTCTCTTCTTCTACATTTTGATTTTCTTCTTCCATTTGTAAATTCCTCCGTTTAAATTTATGAATATTTATCCTATAAAAACCTTTTCCATCACTACAGGGTTAACAGGTTTATCCATATTGCCAGTTTGAACTTTTCCTATCTTATCAATAACTTCAATTCCTTCAATTACTTCACCAAAAACACTATGATGCCCATCTAACCAAGGAGTTGCAGCAAGAGTTATAAAAAATTGGCTTCCTCCAGTATTAGGTCCCGCATTCGCCATAGATAATATGCCTTTTTTACTATGTGTCAATTCTGGGTGAAATTCATCATTAATATTATATCCTGGTCCACCGGTTCCATCCCCATTAGGATCTCCACCCTGTATCATAAAGCCGCTTATTACTCTATGAAAGACAAGACCATCATAAAATCCATCATTTACTAATTTCTTAAAATTATCAGTTGTCACAGGAGCTTTTTCATCATACAATCTAACTTTAAAGTTTCCCTGGTTTGTTTCAAAATTCACTACTGTTTCCATTTTTGTACATCCGGTCAGAAAAATTAATCCTGACAACAAAGCGATAAAAACAATGCCCCCACATACTCTTTTCATAGTTTCCAAGATTTTATATTATTTATAAAATTATCTATTCATAAACATAACAATTAAATCTATCGTTTAACTATCCTTGCAATATCTTCTGTTAAATCAATAAGTGTAGATGGATAATTGGGTAAAAATCCATCATCCAAGATTATATCTACTTTATTCAATATTCTTCTAGGGATTTCTTTTATTTTCCTAGCAGATCTTTTCCCAGAATAATTTACACTTGTAGTAATAAATGGAACTTTAGATTTCTTTATTAATTCTGTAAATGGATGATCTGGAATCCTCACACCCAATGTTTTCATTCCTGGATTAACATTTCTAGCAACTGCCCTCTTTTTTACATTTAATATATATGTATATGGGCCAGGTAATTTTTTGATAAAATTCTTATTAATAACTTCAAAATTCTTACGTATCCACTGTTTGTTTGGAGCAATAACAGAAAGTGGTTTTTCATCTCTACCTTTTATTTCTTTTATCAGTTGAATAGAACCTTGTTTCATAGCATTGCACCCAAGTCCATAAACCGTATCAGTAGGATAAATAAACAAATCTCCATCCTTTATTCTCCTAACAATCTCCGATTTGTTTATTTCATTAAAATTTACAATTTCTGGCATATTCAAGGAAATGTATAACAAAATATAAAACTATCCTTTCAAAAGAATTTTAAAGTATTTCAATGTACCAGAAATATGGATGAATACAAAAAAGAAATAAAGTATTGCATGCCTTCTTGTAAATATGCCTCCTTTCCAGAAAAGGCCACAGATGGGAGTATGAGTTGTAGAACATTCCAAGCATTATGGTGTAATAAGTTAGAAAAAACAGTTACAAAAAATTCACTTTGCGAAGCCGGATTATTAGAAGGAGAAAACGAAAGATTCTAAACATTATATTATTATATGGAAATCTATTTATACAGAAACTTTTCTTAGAAAAAGATGGATGAAAAAGTACACCTGACATGGGAAGAAATACATGAATCTGTAAAAGGATTAGCTTCCGAAATTCTATCAGAATTTAAACCAGAAGTTGTTATAGCAATTAGTGAGGGAGGATGGATTCCAGCAAGGTTATTAAAAAATCATATTAGGTGCCCATATTTTTCAGTTGGATGTAAAAATTACGATGAAGAAGATAATCAGTTGCCGGAAGCAACAATAACTCATGGAGTAGAAAACAAAAAAATAGCAGGGAAAAAAGTTTTAATTCTTGATGAAGTGGCTGATTCTGGAATAACTATGAGAAAAGTATGTGATTATATTTCTAGCTTAAATCCTAAAGAAATAAAAACAGCAGTTTTACACAAAAAAGAAAAAAGTATTTTCGATCCAGATTATATACACAAAAACATGGGAAACACATGGATAGTATATCCTTGGGATAAAAAATAAGATTAAAATGCAATGCTATTTCCTTCTTTCTTCTCAAACCTTATTACATTATCAACAAAACTTTCTATCTTTGGATCATGACTAACAATTATAACTTGCTCAATCATCAATTCTTCTAAAATAATTCTTAATTTATCAACTTGCTCTGAAGAGAACCCATCAGTTGGCTCATCCAATATCAAGATATCTTTTGTATTAATCTCAGACATAATAGTATTAATAATTTGGTTTAATGCTAGCCTATATGCTAAAGCAGCAGCAGTTCTTTCACCGCCAGATAAATGTGCATACTCTATGTCATATCCATTTTGTTTAATTAAAGGACTAAAATCATAATCTAAACTTATCTCCAAGTCTTCATTTTCTACTAAGATTCTAAACCAATCTTTGAAAATTTTGTCAAAATCAGAATGGACTTTTCTCATTATTTGTTTCTCCATCATGCTTACCAAAGAGATAAACTCTTTCTCTAAATAACTAATAGTCTCAGAATATTTTACTATCTTCTCTTTTAATTTCGTCTTTTTTTCAATTTCAAGATTCAACTCATTTATTCTTTCAATAAATAAAGTAACCTCTCTTTCTCCAGCAAACATCTCAGAATGTAATTTTCTATCCACTCCCAATAGCTCCTCAAGTTCAGATTTTACTTTTTCATATTCATCAGAAACATTTGGCATGCCCTCTAACAATTTACCTATTCCCAATTTATTAGAATTAATCTCACCAATTCCTTTTTTCATCTCATTTTGTTCTTCCAATAAATCATTCAATTGTTTTGTTCTACTATCCAAATTATTTCTTTTAACTTTGAATATTTCAACTTCATTTTTTGACTTAGATAAAGATTCTAGTTTAGTTTTCAATTCAGCCATTAGGCCTTGATTTTCTTTTTCGTTTTCTTTATATTTATCAAATAAAACTTTTGTATCCTTTATCTTTAAATCTTCACTATCAGAAATTTTATGTTTATGTTCAATTGTAACTTTTTGTTTACAAACAGGACACAAATCTAACTTGTTAATATTTATTTTAACTTCTTCAGAATTTCTTACAATGAATCCAAACTCTCCAATTTTTTCTCCAATCTCTTTATTTTCTAATTCTATTCTTCTTAAATCTTCATTAATATCGGAAATTCTCTTGTTAATAATTTCTAAATCTGTGACATTGAATTCTTTTAATTCTTTATTTAGCTCATTAATTTCTTTATTCAGAGTTTCCATTACAGAATTATTTCTAACTCTTTGGTTGACTAATCCTTCAAGTTTATTTTCCAAAACAATTAAATTTTTTTTCAGTTCTTCTCTTTCTTTTCTTTTATTTTCTATTTCTTCAACATATTTCTTCTTTAGATTAATTTTCTCTTTCATAACACCAAGCTCTTCTTTTAATCTCTTTAAGTTCTCATTAAGTTCGGATATTTTATTATTTTTAGATATCTTCTCTTTATTCAAATTATCCAAATCAGAGCTTAACAATTCACATTCTTTTTTTCTTTCTTTCAATTTAGAAATTAAAAATTTAGAATTCTCAATTACTCTCTTATATTTATCAACTCCAAAAACTCTTCTCAATATATTTAGTCTTTCATCAGAATCTGCCAAAAGAATACTTTTCATTTCTTCCTGGGGCGTATAAACAGTGTAATTATATATCAATCCTTTAGTTTTTGTTAAAGACTCCTTAGGATAATTAAACAACTCAAGTATCCTCTGTTTTAATTCAACTGGACTAAGTTCCTCTTTATAGCCATTAATAATAATATGTCCTGCCTCTTGACTAATCCCTGATGAGCCTCTCTTAAGGTTTCTTCTAACAGAGACTTCTTTTTCAGAGATTTTTAAATTTAACTCGACAAACCCATAATTCTGTCCTTTCCTTAACAACGCATTTGAAGATAAATTTCCTTTTCTCAAACCAAAAAGAACAAAATCAATAGCCAACAATAAACTTGTTTTTCCACTGCCTATATCTCCACTAAGTAAAACACTTCCATCCGGAAACTCAATTTTTCCACTAGAATAACTTCTAATATTTTCCAAGACTATGCTTTTAATTTTCATCTTCTAACCTCAAAACTCCAAATGCATCTTTTAATACTCTTAATTCAAAATCAAAAACTTTCTCTCCATCCATTTTTTCCTTATCCAAGGAGTTTATCAAATTTTTAACAAAATCTCCTTCTTTAGAATATTTCATAATTAGTTCATCTTCAATATTATCTACATCATCAGCAATATCCTCCAACTCTTCAAATTCTTTAATTTTAAGTTCAGAAGAATTTTTCAGAATAACATATGCCCCCTCTAGTTCAGAGAAAACTCCTTTAAAATCAATTTCAGATATTCTGCCACTATTCAAAACGCCTTTCAACCTTAAAAGAACAATTTTATCTATTATTTCATTCAAATCAATTTTATCTAAAATAAAATTTTTTACTTGGTTGGAATCTTTTCCACTTAAATCAATTTCATATTTCTTAACTCCTTTAAGTTTCACCTCAACATGTTCCGAGATTATACCCCCGTCTTTAAATTCATTAATAAAAAAACCCCCATACTCAAATTTTTCTAATTCTGGAAAATTATTTGGAAATAAAGCTCCAGGATACGCAATTCTTCCATGTGGCAATTTAACCTCATTAAAAACATAATGTGGATGTCCTCCAGCATAATAATCAAAACCCTTTGGCAAGATAGCAACTGGCTCAGAAGAAATAATGGCTAAATGCTCTGGTTTAAATTCTGTTAAAGTGGTATGAAACATAAAGATTTTTTTACCTTCTTCATTCTCTAAATTTTCTCTAATTAATCTCTCATAATAATTTTTTTCCAAACCTTGAGCTTTTCCAAATAAACCAGTAATTTTAACTCCAGTTTTTTCATCAATAGTAAAATCTAATTTTATTTTTTCACTTTCATCAAACTTTGCCACATTTTTTACTAAACCAGCATTTTCAAAAACATCAAGCATTGTTTTTCCAGAAGGGGAATAATCGTGACTTCCTGCAATAATATAAACAGAAATACCATTATCTTTCAATTTCTTCAAGTCTAAGGCAACCTGTTTTATCAAATCAATAGAAGGCAAGGCAGTATTAAACAAATCCCCTGCAATTAATACAAAATTAACTTGTTTTTCAATGCAAATTTCAATAGATTTAGAAAAAGCCTGCATACCTAATTCTTTTAATTTTAATTCGGACCATCCACCAATATGGCAATCAGCAATATGCGCAAATTTCATATAAAAGAGAATTTAATTTCTTTATTAAAATTATATGTGTTTTACTCTCTAGAAGGAGGGTTTATCAAAATTTTATCATGATTTAAACCTGGGGTATGTGATTTTATTAATTTCAGAACTTTCTCTCTTTCTTCAGCAGAATTTAGAATATCATGGCTAGCTTCAATAACCATACAATTCCCTCCATATATAGATAAAAAGTCTCTATAAAGCTCATGTAGATTTTCTAAATATTTATTAGCTGGATTAACTAAACCCATTTCTTCTGATCTCCCTCTTTTTGCAATTCTATCTCTAGCAAGATCAGGAGAACCATTCAAAAGAACCAATAAATTTGGATATCTTAGATCTTTATTAGCTTCTTTAAAAGCATCCAAATAATTACTATAGTCGGAGTCAGATAAAAACCCATCTGCATTCAAATGGCTCGCAAAGATATAAGGATCCTCGTAAATACTTCTATCTTGAACCCACCATTAATTAGATTCCTGTAACTCTCCATGATCCTCTGCACTAATTTCTAAGTTAAACATCTGTAAATCAAAGGCATGTTTAGAGGGTTTAACTTTTCCAAAAATATCTTCATAAAAAGGAGGCAAATGGGGATTATTTTCTCCAACTCTTTCTCTTTTTAATTTAATCTCTAATTCTTTTGCGGTAATTTCCGAATAAGTAGTTTTTCCTAAACCAATAAGTCCTGCATAAGCAACAAACATAAAAACGTGAATATTTACTCATATAAAAAACTATTTTTTTAGTAATTTTTCTGCTCGTTTTATCATATCTTTTTTTAAAGCAATGAAGACTCCACCTTTTTTACCCTTAACAAAAGAAATTTCTCCTTCTTTGATTATTTTAGCAATTTCAGGACTTTCAATATCTACATGCGTAATCCTTGCATTAGACTTTCCTTTCTCATGAATATATACTTTAACTCCTTTTAGTAATTTTTTACCTTCTCCCGGACCACTCATTTTTTCATCCTCGGCAAAACCTTATACGCATAAATTGCACCAAGAATTAAAACTCCCCAGAAAATAATCCAAGTTATTAACCCAATAACAAACAAAACCATAACAATTACTAAAATTAAAATTAAAAAAAGTGAAATTAATTTTTTCATATTCATTTTTTTCTCTTTCTATAGCATTTCCAACCTTTCTTAACTTTTCTAGCATGATCTCTAGCTACATAAAAAATATAGAATATTTCCAAGATAGCCAAAGTATAAACCAAAAATATCAAAACAAACCAAATAATTTCCTTTCTTCTTGCTGCTTTCCACAAAGCATAACCTTTCCAAGGTAAATGCCATAGAATTATCAAGATAAGAACAACATTTCCCCAAGCACTTTGTAAAAAAGCTTCTAATGTCATTTATTTCAACTCCAAGACTTGTGAATCATTTAGCATATGGACAGTCTTTCCTAATCTATAGCCCATATCTTCACATATTTCAATCAATCCTTCCATATGCCCATGTGTTCCTTGACACGGGATTACATTTTCCGGTTTAAAGATTTTTAACATATCCCTCATATCTTCTCTATAAATATGTCCACTAGAATGTACATCCAAAAACAATCTAGCTTTTTTCTTTTTCAATCTATTTTCCATTACTCTCCTATTTTCCAGATTTGGACTAACAGGTATTGTTTTAGTAGAAAAAATTACATGATCATCCTGAACAAACTTAAACGGTAAACTTCCAGTACTCATTCTGGTCAAAATAGCTCCAGGTTCAGCCTGATTTCCAGTACAAAGTATCAAGTATTTATCTCTTCCTTTCTTTTCAATTTCTTTTAACTTCCTTTCAACCTGTCTCGCATAACCCATAATTTCAACGTTTTTAGAAAAATTAACTAATCCAACCTTTTCAGCAGCAGTTACATATTTATGCATACTTCTACCCATCATAACAACTTTTCTATTTAATTTTTTTCCGAATTCGATTGCACTATGCAATCTAGCTAGTTGGCTAGCGAATGAAGTAACAATCATTGCATGTCCCTCTCCATGTGTTCCAAGCATAACATCTTTCAACATCTCTCTTGCAACCATCTCAGAAGGAGTTTTCCCAGGAGTATTAGCATATAAAGTATCCATAATCAAAGCTTTTACACCATTATTTCCAACTCTTTTCATTCTTTTATAATCTGGAGCATCCCACAGAACAGGATTATTATCTAACTTGAAATCATTCCCATACACAATAGCTCCTTCCTTAGTATGCACCACAATCAAAACGGTATGCGGTGTAGAGTGAGTAACATGTATAAGTTCAACCTCTAAATTTTTAGAAATTTTATGTTTCTGTCCACCAAGTAACTCAACAAATTCATTAGGTATTTTAATTCTTTCATCCTTAAGCAAAGTTCTCAAAACACCAATAGTGTACGGAGTTCCAATAACTGGGCAATTATACTTCTCTGCCAAATAAGGAATGGCACCAATATGATCTAAGTGACAATGGCTTGCAACAACAGCTTTAACTTTATCTTTCAAAGAGTCTAAACAAGTATCATCCGGGATTGCACCAAGCCTTTTCAACCCAGCAGAGGTTAAATTTCTTCTATCCCCCCCCTCTTCTTCAAATGATATTAATTTTGGTAAAAAGAAACCCATATCAAAAACAACAATTTCATCATCAACCTGAACAGCAGTCATATTCTTGCCAACTTCATTAAAACCACCGACCGGAAAAACTCTAATATCCATACAAGTTTTAACCTCAAAAACGGTATTTAAATAGCTTTCCATCGACAATATGAAGTTTGATTTAGAAAGGTTTTTAAATGAAATTTTCCATATAAGATAATGCAATTCATATTAGAATCAATACATAATTTGCTAGCAGCATTGCAAGGGCCAATGAACGAATTAGTGGTTATGTTCCCAGGAACATTGCTAACATTTACCTTAATTAGTGTTATGATTAGAAAAAGAATTGTTAATTTCTTATGGTCTTTTAAAAAGTAACTTTATCTCCAATTTTTAAAATATTTTCACCTTTATTCATTTCAATAACATACTTAGCTTCTTTTCTAGGTGCGATAAAAGAAACAAAGGGATATGCCTTTCTAACATCGACCACTTTTTTATCAGAATCTAAAAAAATAATATCTAAAGGAAAGAATACAAACAACATATGAATCGCACAGAAAAATCTACTATTAAAATCACAAACTAAGATAACACTCTTCCCACTATTTAACTTCTTAGAAAACATCAAACCCATAAATTTAGAAAAATAACCATCACAATATTTAGCTTTAGAAATAACTTTTCCTTTAAACTTAATGTTCACACCCACTTCTTCACCTTAAAATAAATGCTCATCAAAATAACAGAAATAAGCATAATCAACAAAGGAACATAAAATCCAAATTGATTATCAAAAAATGGAATACTTGAAAAATTCATTCCCCAAATTCCAGAGATTAACATTGGCAACAACAATAAAGAAGCAACAACAGTAAAGCCCCTCATAATATCATTCAATTTATTTGAAATAGAGCTCATATACATCTCCATCGCCCCAGTAAGTCTTTCTCTTAATAACTCAGTAACAGAAACCACTTGATCCGTCTCAATTTTTAATTCAGAAAGCCAATTATTATTTTTCCCATTTATGTATTTAGAATACCCTCCAGAAATCAAATCAACTAAATTTCTATTTGAACTTAATGCTCTTCTAACATGCATAACCCTTCCTTTAAGGCCATAAATACTAGAAGGTTTTTCCATCTTCCCATCTAAAATATCATCCTCTAATTGATCTATTTCATCCTCAAGTCTGTCCAATTCTATATGGTACCTTTTATTTACATACGAAGAAATTCTAAAAAACAAATAAGTAAGACCATTAGAAAAAA
This sequence comes from Candidatus Woesearchaeota archaeon, assembly GCA_964471565.1. Classification (GTDB taxonomy): domain Archaea; phylum Nanobdellota; class Nanobdellia; order SCGC-AAA011-G17; family PNOQ01; genus JABIBT01. Next base: position 23,534 of record CAYYFK010000004.1, read on the forward strand.
ATTCTCTTCCTTCTTTTCCCTCTAACAATTTATATAAATCATCAAGTGCAACAATTTTCTTTTTATGAACTGTAACTATCATTTTATTATTAATAAAAATACCAAAAGGAGTATACTTTCTCTTTGGTCCAAGTGCCCTCAATATTATCATAGAATGGCCATTTCGATTAATTATTCTTGGCAAAGAATCTTGATCTAAAACCTTCTGTAGATCATTAAAATAAATTCCAGTTAGCTTACTAACTTTTTTTAATTCTGGATCATCAGGACTAGAAGAATCAATCCACAATTTATCACCTGGATTAAAAGGAGACAAAGATTTCTTCACAACTCTTTTTGAATACCTCAAAGACCTAATCATTACATTTAATCTTAAAAAATTAATTTTTAAATGTTTCTATCTTCCATAAAACTTTTAAATTAATTGGTACAGCCAAATATATGGATGAAAACAAAGAGGAAAACATATACAGCGACGAAGTTGTAGAAGAAAAGGTGGATGATGATGAATTAGACCCTGAAGAAGCAGGATTTATGCAAGGGTACAACGAAGAATAAAAATCCACAAAAAAAGTTTAATTTTAATAGATACTCTAATCTAAAAAAATATTGGCGTCAAAGCAAGAGACGAATAATCCGAGGATAATTCTCAAGTAGACCGAAATCAACAAATCTCAAGTTGCTCCGCCAATATAATGTAAAAAGGTCAATAAAATATAAAAAACTATCTATTCTGCAGTAAAGTCATCAATACTATATTTAAAATCTTTATCTGACTTTATCATTTCTTTATTCTTCATATATCCTTTAGCCAATACCCAAAATAAAATAGCCAAGCTTTTTTTACCCTTATTATTACAAGGGATAACTAAATCAATATTTGCACATTCATTATTAGTATCACAAAAAGCAATAACTGGGATACCCAATTTAGCTGCATCTTCAACTGCATTTTTATCTGGCCAAGGATCACTAACTACAATTAATTTTGCTTCAATAAAATCCTCTAAATCAGCATTTGTAAGCAAACCTGGAGGATATCTGCCAGTAATAACGTTTATTCCTGTGCTTTTAGAAAATAATTTTGTAGGCTTCCAACCATTTTCTCTCCTACATACAACCAAGATATCTTTAGGATCAAACTGGCTTATTAAATTAATGGCATTTTTTATTCTTTCATTTATTTGTTCAACATTTAAAACAGATAACCCATCAGATCTAACTTTATAAATAAATTTAGACATAAATTTAGTCCTAAGTTTAGTACCAATATGTATTCCTGCTTTCAAATAATCATCAAGTTCAACTAGTAATTGATTTTCTTCCATAGAGTATTTGGCAAAATTAGCTATTTATAAAACTTTTTATTTAATCAGCTTTTTAATACCTCTAATAGAGGATTTAGTCGCAAATTCCCCCTTTCTAATTATACTGGGAACACTACTAAAATCAAATTTAGAAATACCTATTAGATCGGGTTTTATAATATAATCTGCATTTATCAAGGAATATTTGCTCAATTCATTAACCATAATACTAAAAGAATTCGAAGTAATCTTAAGTAATTTAGGTCCTTTCAGTTTATGTTTTTTAAAAAAATCAATTATTTTTTCCGGATGTTCCAAAAGGTTCTTAATAATCCAGGGAATATTCTTTCTCTTGGCTACATATTTATTTATTTCCTCAATTTCTTGCTCTATCATCTTTTTTTCAATTTTCTTTAGAAATTTTTTACTTTTCTCAGTTTTAGAATTCACAATAACGTCTTTCAAGGGAACAGACAAATCTACTGTTATCACGACATCTGCACCCATTTTTCTAACTATCTCAACAGGAACTGGATCTACAACACCCCCATCTACTAAAACTCTACCATTATATTCATAAGGAACAAAAATACTAGGAAGAGAAATACTTGCCCGCAAAGAGCTTGCAACATCCCCTTTCTTAAAAATAACTTTCTCCCCCTTATAGACATCGGCAGCAACTACTTCCAGAGGGATCTTTAAATCTTTAAATTTCTTATTCTTTAACAAAACTCTCAAAAACGTTTCAATTTTATCTCCAGACAATATCCCCTTATCTGGCAAAGTAAAATCAACCAAGTTTTCCCACTTTGTTGTTAAAGCAATCTTTTTCAAATCTCTAATTGGCATTCCAGATGCATACAACGCTGCAACAACCGCACCCATACTAGTTCCGGATAAATAATCAATTTTTATATTATTCTTCTCAAGAACCTCTAATACGCCAATATGTGCTAATCCTTTTGCAGTTCCACCACCTAAAGCTAAACCAATTTTTTTCATTTTATTTTTTTCAACCTGTTATACTTAACTACTCTTTCTTTACCATAAACTCCACTTTTCAAAAAATCTCCACCAAAAATATAACATAAGTCTGCTAAAAAATCCTCTTTAGTCTCTCCAGATCTATGTGAAAAAATAATTTTAATTTTATTAAGTTTACAATATTCAACAACTTTTTTGACTTCAATTAAAGAACCAATTTGATTAGGTTTTACAATAACTCCATTAACCTTTGCTTTCTTAACCCTTTCCAAATTAGTAGTTGTTAAATCATCACCAACAATCAAACAATCATTAACTTTCTTCCTTAATTCCTTAAAACCTTCAAAATCTTCTTCGTGTAAAGGATCCTCCAAATATCCAATTTTATACTTTTTTACTAAATGGGTTAAATAATTTATTTGCTCTTCTTTATCTAAAGAAACTTTCTTTTTATTAAAAGAATAATTTTTATAATGATATTTTCCATTCTTAAAAAAAGACGAAGCAGCAACATCTAAACCAATCCTAATTTCATAGCCCAACTTATAAGATAACTCATCAATTGCTTTTTTTAGTAAATCTAAAACTTTCAAATTACTATAATTTGTAACAAGCGCCCCCTCATCATTTCTCTCTTTAATTTTCAAATGTTTAGCTAAATACAAATAAACTGCCTGGTTAACCTTAACTCTGGTGACAAAATCTTTACAATTATCAACATACACCAAAAACTCTTGAAAATCTGGTTTCAGTTTGCCCTTGGTATGTAATCCTCCACCAAGAACATTTCCTAGTGGGATTGGCAGTTTTCTATAACCCGAATTAAATTTCTTATATGGTTTTTTGAAATTTTTTAGAATAGCATACTCTAAAGCAACATTAGGATTAGAACCAAAATCAAAAATTTTCTCTACTTTTTTTAAATCATCAAATTCATTAACTTCTATTCCTTTTAACATATCAAAAGAATTTATTTTTTTAATAACTTGATTTAAACTTCCTTTATAATATTCTTTTTCATATTTTCCTTTACTTTTTCCAGTTGGAGCAGAAGCTTTAGATTTTCCAGCATCAGATTTCACTGTAATCTCAATACTATCTTCATTTCTAGAATTCTTTATCTTCTTAGCATTAACCTCTTTTATAATCATAAGCTAAAAATTAAAATTCAAATATATAAAACTAATGGAAAAAGAAAAAATTAAGGCATAGGCCTTTTAATTGTTATAGGTAAAACACCTTTCTCATACTCTAACATTGCTATCTTTATTGGGTTATAATTCAAGCCAGTAAGTTCAGATTTACCAAGTTTCAACAACAATGGTGCACCCATACTTAATTGCAATGCTCTTGCTCCAATAATTCTAGCTTTCTCGTATTTTGTTAGTTTCATTTCAAAACCTTCCTTATTTCAGCAGATTTCTTAACAGCCAATCCAATCATTTCATCAACTTGGTCAATGTCCAATCCTACGTTTCCACCTTTTTGCATAGCATGCACGTCTCCTTTTTCAGAAACAGCCACATTAATTCTAGCATCAAAGTTTTTTTCTTCTTCTAAAACTGGATCAACCATTGATTTTCCACCGATGTTAACAACTGTACAAGTTACAGGAATAACATTTAAAGGAACTTTTGTTTTTGTAAACTCTCCATACAGGATTTTATCTCCATCTAATTTAGGAAATACTGCACTCTTCAAAGCAGCTACAGCCGCTAATGATGCAGCATCTATCAAGTTTCCATCATTATTTAGAGGGTATATATCCAAAAATATGGTCCAAACTAGTTCTCCTTTCTTGATACATAATTTTTTTGTATCAATCATTCCACTTTCTCTAATCCCTCTGTCAACAACTCTTGCCAACTCTATAGCTTCAGGTCCTGGAGGTCCGCTTAGAAATTCTGGATCTGCCATAGGACTCAATTCAGCACCAGTAATCAAAACCCCATCTTCGGGGCTATCTGGATACGGTGTTCCAACAGCCATCTTAACTCCAACAAATACTTCGGTTTCTCCCCAAGTAACTTTAGCTGAACCTTCTGCTTTATTAGAAACTCCCAATTCAATTTTTATTGGTTTTCTAACTTCATCAAATTTTCTACCATCTATTCTAGCATCTTTGTCAGCTAAAACTTCAACATAACTTTTACTCATTTTCCTGCCTCCTTATACTTATCTTTCAAGGCTTTCACTTGCAATTTTTTAATACTCTGAATTGCTTTTTTACCCATTTCTAAGGCTTCCTTTATCTCTTTCTGTGTCATCTTTCCGTCCATTTGTAATAATGTAACTTTTCCAGATCTAGGCAAAATAGCAATTGGTAAATCAGTTGCTCCGTCCTTATAATCTTCTTCTTCTTTAGTTAGATCAACACAAATTTTGTCCCCAACTTTTCCAACAGCTACACTACATACAAGGTCCTTCATTGGTGCACCTGCATCAGCCAAAGCTAAAGCAGCAGCATTTATACCAGCTGTTCTTGTTCCTGCATCTGCTTGTAATATATTTACATAGATGTCAAAACCAGTATTTCCGAATTTATTCAATTCTACAACTGGGAACAAAGAACTTTCAGTAACTTTAGAAATTTCATTACTTCTTCTTGTTGGACCCGGTCTTTTTCTTTCAGTAACAGAAAAACTCATCATGTCATAATGACATCTTAAAAGTCCTCTACTAGGATTCTGTAAAAAAGACGGAAATACATCTCTTGGGCCATAAACTGCAGCTATTGCAATAGTATTTCCCATTTTGAACATAGCACTTCCGGTAGCTCTTTTTATTATTCCAACTTTAGCTTCCATCGGCCTTATTTCATCAAATTTTCTTCCATCAAATCTCTTTGCATACGTCATTTTATTTACTCTCCTTCTTCAAAAATTCACTAATTTTATCAGTTAGTCCTTCTCCGTGAGCTTCTTTCTCAACTTGTCTAATTGCTTTAACAGCTAAAAGTTGTTTATCTGGCTCACCTCCAGAAATCCATACATAACCATTTTGTCCTACAACAATAAAACAATCAGTATGTTCTTTTATCAAAGATATCATACTTCCTTGTTTTCCAATAATTCTTGGAACTCTTGTAGGTTGAACTTCTATAAGTCTTCCATTACTCAACTTTCTGGTACCGGGTACTTTCATACTGGCATCAATAATTTTGCTTCCAATTACTTTAGTAATCTTACAAGCAACATAGTCTCCAAAAGAGTAATATTGACTTAAGTCTGCTCCATTTGGTATGAACTCTCTACTTCCATCTCTTAATGGTATTGTAGCAAAAAATGGCCATCCAAAATCAACTCTCCAGCCATACATTCCTATATCAACCACTTTTCCAATAATAGTATCTCCATCCTTAGGTAAATATTTTCCACCTAAAGGAACAACTTTCAAAAGTCTATTATCAATATGTGCTAATCCTACCTTTAAAGATAAAATTTTATCATCTTCTCTAAATGCCCCTTCTCCAGGCAAATTATCCATTCCTTCAGCTAATTCTTCTCCTGGAACAACCAGCTGTCTTTCTTCTATTAATATTTTTCCCATTTTTTTCCTCCATATATTACTTCATTTCTTTTGATTCAATCTGACCGTGAGCTATATTATTCAAATCATTAAACAATCCTTCCTGCAGCCCTGCAGGAACTTCTACATTGACAGATAATCTTCCATCACCAAGCCACTCTTCTTTCAAAATTTTAGAATATTTTTTCAGTATTCCAAAACTTCTACCTGAAGCTTCGGCAGGGATAACCAAGTTTAATTTCTTTATTTCATAAGAAATAGGTAAAATTTCCTTTAACTCAGAAATTATAGATTCAACTTGTCCTTCTGCTGATTTAAATTCTTCTATTTTAACTTTTCTTTCATCCATTGCAGATTCAATTCTTTCCAATGGATGAGGCGTATTAGTTTGAGGATTTACAGCATACTGAGAAATTATAAAAGCGATTTTTTTCTTTTTCTCTTCTCGCAATTTTTTTCTATATTCAACAGTTAACTGTATTTCACCATCCTTCAAAATCTTTTCAGCTATTGCTCTTTTGTCATCTGTTCCAAAAATATTAACGAGATCATGCTCTGATGCATGCTCTCCTTTTTTTATATCTTTAAAAACGTCTTCTGTAACTAAGGCTTCATCTAATTCGGCGTTTCCTTTTTTATATTGCATTGCTTTTTCACAATCAACTAAAATCTCAAAGCTATGTTCTTGCTTCTTTAATCTTGCTGTTACACTATTTTCTACGCCAGTCATTTTAGACATTTCCTAATATGCTCCCTAGTTAACCTCTTAAATTTTTTATCACTTGTGCTAATAGAACAACCATCTAGCCTATCCAAATTGAAATCTTTTCCAAGTACTTTTTTCAAAGAATTCACAGCCAGTTTAATTCCTTCTTCCAAAGAAAGATTGTCCTTATAGTTTTTTGATAATATTTCTTTTAATTCATCCTCAAATTCTCCAATAGCAGTAGCTTTATATTCCCAGTGTATTCCTGTTGGATCCGTCAAAAATAACTGCGGACCATCATTAACTCCTGCAAATAACAAAGAAACTCCAAAAGGTCTAGCTCCCCCATATTGGGTGTACGCTTGTTTCAAATTAGAAACTTCCTTAATTAAAGAAGCTGGTTCCATTGGTTCATCATATGCTACCCTATATTGCTGAGCAATAACTTGAGCTTTTTCAATTAAAATTCTAGCATCACTCATAATACCTGATGCTGCTGCAGCTATATGTTCATCAACTTGAAAAACCTTCTCTATACTATGTGTTACTATTAATTTGTCTATAACTCTCTTATCTGCTAAAAGTAAAACTCCATCTTTACAAACAATTCCCATAACAGGCGTTCCTTGTTTCACCGTTTTTTTAGCATATTCTACTTGTAATAATCTTCCATCAGGACTAAACATTGTGCTTGCCCTGTCATATCCCATCATTTGATGTTGAACTGATTCTTGCATTTATATCATTCCTCCAAAAATTTTTTCCTTGCTTTATTAAGTATACCTGATGCTCCGATAACATTAATTGTTGTTTTTTCTTTTCCTATATTTTTTATTAAACTTAAAGCCATTTTAACTTCATCTTGATATTTTACATTCGTTTTTACTATTCCTTTGTTTTCTTTCGTTTCTACAAGCATAAAACCTGCTTTAGCAATTCCTAACTCACCAAGAAATTTTAGCACATTATCCGAGACATCTTTCTCCAATCCCTTTTCAGAAATTTTCTTTTCAGATATCGCTTCATAAACAATGTAGCGTTTCTTTTCCTTTAAAGTAGGTAATATCGGTTTCATCCTTATAACCGAGAAGATCTCAAATCAAACAATATATTCTTCTCACGACAAAAATCAGAAGAAATTAGGGCTTTATAAGTTTTTCTCTTACTTCTTTTTCTTTTTAGTTTTCTTAATAACTTTCTTTTTAGCAACTTTCTTTTTAACGACCTTTTTTGCAGTTTTCTTTTTCGCAGGGGCCTTCTTTTTAGCAACTTTCTTCTTAACCTTTTTCTTAGCTTTTTTCACTTTACTTGGCTTTCGAGTAAAATACTGCCAACATGGGTAAATTTTCTTAGTATACGGGCTAGCCTTCCAAATTTTAACAACTTTCCCATTAAGTACATCTATTCTGCAAAAAGTAGAATAAACCGAAGGTTGCATATACGTACCATCTTTCAAAACAAACTGAATATCATACGAACCAGAACTCCAATTATCTGTAAACTGTTGAATATACCTCTTCAAATCAAGCATACTATACGCATTTGGTCTTCTTATATTCATATATTTATTCTTATGATATGGTGCTTTGTATGTTTCTCTTATTTTCAAAACCATCATAGGCCGAATAAAATTAACTTTTACTTCTTCATCTAGCTTCATCTAAAACTATAAAATAAAAAGGATGTTTATAAATTTTTCTAGTATTTTGCCAAAATTCTCTCAAAAACCCTCATTGAATCACCATTTCGCAACTCAAATTTATTTTTTGCAAAACTAGAAAAAATCATTTTAACCTTATATTTCTTGCACAATTTATAATTGAAGAACATTCTACCTAAAATTTTAGTTTTTTCTTTGGAATTTAGCAATAAAGAAAAATCAAAACCAATAGAAACATTATTTTGTTTTGCTAATTTACACAAAACCTGATTTAATCCAGATTTTCTATAATGAAAACTATCTTTTTTTGTATTTAGCTCGGGACTTAGTAAAATGTCTACTTTTTTATTTTCCACACAAAATCTATTTACTTTTTCATCTCCTCCTAAAACCACTACTTTTCCTTTTTCTTTAAGGATTTCATTTCTTAATTTATTTAGAGGAACATCAATAACTCTAACTAACTCCGGTTCTATTCCTAATTTCTCTTCAAATTCCTTATTTTGTTTTAAGGTTAACATAATTAACAACAAAAATAGAAATTTATAAAACTTCTTTTTTGACAAACTCAACTATATCTTTCAACTTGTAACCTTCAGAAGTATCAACAACTAACAAATTAAACTTTCTCTCTTTTGCTTCAATAACAAAACTATCAAATATTTCTACTTCAACATTTTCTTTAATTTTCTCAGAGGAATATTTCCTTCTTTTTAATCTATCACGTAAAACACCGATATCACAAGTAGTAATGATACACAAATCAACATATTTTTTAGGAATCAAATGAGCAAAGATAGAATCAATAATTAAATTCTTAGATTTATTTATTTTTTCAATTAAAAACTTAATTAATCTTTTTTCATCAACAATTTCACATTTTTTTTCATTATCATATCCAGAAGACAATTTATTTTTTTTAATTTCTTTTGTAACATCAAAATATTCAGATTTCAAAGATTTGGCTAACTTTTTAGATAAAGTAGTTTTACCTGAACCTACAGAGCCTGAAACACAGATAACAACCATAATAAAAAATAAAATTAAGAACTTTTAAAGTTATCTAACTAACTTTAACCTTTCATTATCAAAACCATCTTTAGCAACACCCCAATAAAGAGGAATATTTGAATAGATCCTCCTTTGGTATTCAATAATCTTTGGAATAACCTCTGAAGAATTAATACCTGCCCAGGAAGAGTCTCCAACCAATATTTCGAATCCCTTTTCTTTTCTAGTAGGAGTAGCTAATCTATTCTCAGGAAAATATTCACTAAATCTATCATTAAAGTCTTTCATCATTCTTTCCATTTCAACATAACATTCAGGAATATTCATCTTCCTAAACCCATTAACATCAAACAACAGTAAACATTCTCCATTTTCAGAAATAAATTCATCTGCATACTTTACACATTCTTCCAAAGACATTCCCTTCTTTACCATAAAAAAAGAAAATAGTAAATGCTTAAAAAACTAACTAATAACAGTCCCCTTAAATTTTCTACCCTTCAAAACCCTCTTTAAATTCCTCAAATCATCACCAACAATAAAGGTTTTAATTTTATATTTTTTTATCAACTTAGCTGCCACGCCATCCAAAACAAAATGCTGTCCAGCCTTAAACTTAATTTTATTTGCCATATTCAAAAATTTATCATAACTAATCTCATCAATCAACTTAGCTCCATTCAATTTAGGATTCTTGGTATATAATCCATCCACATCTGTAATATTGACAAAAAAATCAGCTTTTATTTCTTTAGAAACTTCAGCAGCATTAGCATCAGACGTCATTCCAGGTCTTTCTCCTAGTGCCCCACAAATAACCAAATTTTTTTTCTTTAAATCGTATTTGACTTGTTTCATTTCAATAGGAAGTCTTCCACTAAAACCAAAAATTCTCCTAACTAACCTCGCATTAATCCTAGTTGAAGAAATTCCAACAGCAGAATAAGCTTTTTCTCCTTTTTTCAACTTAACTAAAGGTTCAATATATTTCCTAGCAGTATTTCCACCGCCTGTAACAATAACAACTTTATTTTTCTTAGAAAATCTCTTAACAACCTTACAAAATTTTTCCAAATATTTAAAATCAACTTTATTGGGAATAATTACAGAACCGCCCAAACTAATAACTACTTTCATCACTTAAATCTAAAAATTGCAATATTTAAATCTTATCATATAAATCCTTTTAAATCATACATCCATCCAACTCTTGATGATAATTGGAATAACTGGATACTATGGTTCTGGAAAGGATTCTTTAGCAAATTATTTAGTAGAAAGAAGTTTTATTCATTACTCATTATCAGACGAAATACGAGAAGAATTAAAAAAAAGAAAGATAAAAATAACAAGAAAAAACTTAATCAAATTAGGAAATGAACTAAGAAAAAAAGAAGGTCCTTCTTGCCTAGCCAATAGAGTAAAAGAAAAGATAGACACAGCAAGACACCACGTAATAACATCTATAAGAAACAAAAATGAGGTTCTAGCATTAAAACGATTAGATAACTTCCTACTAATCAACCTAAAATCTCCAATAGAACAAAGATTTGAAAGACTAAAAAAAAGAAACAGAGAAGAAGATCCAAAAACCATAGAAGAATTAAAACAAAAAGAACTACAAGAACAATCTTCAAACATAGAAAAACAACAATTACATCTAACTATAGAAATGGCAGACATAATAGTAAACAATGATTCTACACTAGAGAATTTATACAAAAAAATAGACAAATTCTTACAGGATTGGTGGCCAAAATTATGTTCAGAAAGACCTAATTGGGATAATTATTTTATGAATATTGCTCACGAAGTAGCAAAACGTTCAGATTGTATGAAGCGACATACGGCAGCAGTAATAGTGAAAGAAAGAAGATTAATCTCAACAGGATACAATGGAGCACCAAAAGGACTAAAAAACTGCAACGAAGGAGGATGTAGGAGGTGTAATTCATTCGGACACACTGGAGAAGATTTAGGAGAATGTATTTGTTCCCATGCAGAGGAAAATTCAATAGTTCAGGCAGCATATCATGGAATTAGTGTAAAAGATACTATTCTTTATACAACACAGTCTCCTTGTGTAGCTTGCACAAAGCTAATAATCAATTCTGGAATAAAAGAAGTTGTTTGTAATTTAAAATATCCCATGGATAAAGGAGCTTCAGATTTATTAAGAAAATCTCCAGTAAAGGTTAGATTTCTTTAACCAATAATATTATAAATTAAGAAAGGGGATAAAACATATGAGTAAAAAAATTATTATACCAATTTTATTTTTCTTAGTTTTTTTAGCAATAAATGTATATTCAGAACAAATTCCCATAGAACCATTACAAATTCAGACAGAACCCCTAGTTGAAGACTCTGGTTATGAAGAAATAGAAGAACCAGACTATGGATTTATACATTTAATCTGGATACCAGTATTATTTCTTGGATTACTCTTCTACGCTTGGAAAATAAAAGATACAAAATTAGATTATATTCTTAGAAAAAGATATCTTCCATGGGTAATGATAATAGGAGCATATATAGTCTCTTATTTATGGCTTGGTCCGTGGTGGAAGGCAATCTATTGGGTATTATTTTTAGCACCTGCAGGAATACTATCATTAATTCCAATTAAGACAAGTTTGCCATCAACCATAGATTTCATCCTAATAATATTGGTTCATATAATTTTCTGGACTTTATTAATTGCATTGCAAATCGGAATGAAAAAAATGAGCAGAAAAAAACTAAGAATAATCTGGTTCATAATTTATACTATGCTATTATTAACAATGGCTGGTTGTTCACAGCTCTCATACAATATTTAATCAACAGTAAACAATCTAGAATCATTAACTAAAAATATCTTAGCTCTAGCTCCAGCATCTAACCAACCATGAGCATAATTCAAAGCAGCAAAAGCATTTACATAATCTCCTTTAGAAAAAAAATGCTCCGCATCAGAAATATACCTTGAAATCATATCCAAAAAGTCTAAACCAACTTCTTTAAACTCAGGATTAACCTTTTTCTTAGCCATTTCATAGGCTTCACTAGAAACAGAAAAATACTTCTCAACTTTTTCCTTTGTAATTTCTTTCATGTATTTTCAAAAATATACTTCTTTTATAAATATATCTATATAAAGAACATAAAATTCCCCTATACATGCCAAGAGCAATATCAGAAGGTTTGGATTCAATATTAGATGAAAAATTTCCAGTCTTAGATCGTGGTTTCATAATTCCAGTGGATTATATGGGCAATGACTCTGCAATCGTTCAGGCCGCAAGGACAAGCTATGGAAAAGGAACAAAAAAAATTTCCGAAGATAGAGACCTAATACGATATTTAATGAGACATAGGCATACCACCCCCCTTGAGATGTGTGAATTAAAACTACACGTAATGGTTCCAATGGATATATGGAGACAGTGGATACGTCATAGAACCGCATCAGTAAATGAATATTCAACAAGGTATTCGGTAGCAATAGATGAGAAAAAAACAACTTCACCTGACGAATGGAGATTACAGGGCCATCAAAATAGACAAGGGAGTGAAGGATTCCTAGATCCAGAAGTAGGAAAATCATTAAGTCTAAGGGAGAAAGAATTTCATAGGGAAGCAGAAAAGGTATATAATGAAAGGATAGATGCAGGTGTAGCAAGGGAGCAAGCAAGAAAAGATTTACCTTTATCCACATACACTAGAGCATATTGGAAAATGGATCTACACAACCTTCTTCATTTCTCAGCCTTGAGATTAGATGAAAAAGCACAATTAGAAATAAGAGAATATGCACAGGAAATTGGTAAAGTTATAAAAGCTTGGGTACCAAAAACTTGGGAAGCATTCGAAGATTATCGCTTAAATGCTATAACACTTTCACAACCAGAATTAAAAGTAAACATGTTAGTTTCAAAAGGCTTGCCTTTAGAAGAAGCACTAACTGAAGTAGGGATAACAAACAAAACGGAAGCAGCAGAAATAAGAGAGAAATTTAAACTAATGTATAAAGATGACGAAATTCATAGTATTTGAAGGGATAGATGGATGTGGGAAAGGAACTCAAATTCTAAAAGCAATTGATTTACTAAAAGACCACAAAACATTATTCGTAACAAAAGAACCTTCAACACTAGAAACTGGAAAATTAATTAAAAGATTATTAAAAGAAGACCAAGATCCAAAATCAAACGCGGAAAAGTATGTTAACTTATACAGAAAAGATAGAAAAGAACACAACAAAATCATTCTAAAACAATTAAATCAAAGACACGCAGTAATCTGTGATAGATACTATTATTCAACAATTGCATATCAACAAGCACAGGGATACAACATAAAAAAAATATTAAAACAATCCAAAAAATTTCTTGTTCCAGATTTAACAATAGTGATAGACATTCCAGTAAAAACGGCAATGGAAAGACTCAAGGCAAGAGGTAAAAAAGAAGAGAAATTTGAAAAACAGAAATTTCTAGAGGAACTAAGAGAAATTTATCTAAAAATGCCATATTATGGAAAAATCCTAAATAAAAATTCAGATAAAAAAGAGAATATTGTAATTGTAGATGGAAATCATAAACCAGAAAAAGTTTTTGAACAAATTAAAGAAGAATTAAAGAAGTTATAAAAACATTTATAAACAATTTTTTCCAAAGTAATCTTATGTACATAGGTATATATTTGGCCCTAGTTTTAAGCATATTTCATTTTGTGAGTGGAATCTTTGTAAAGTTCACAAGAAAACACATCTCAAAATTAATGAGTTTGGCAGCAGGAATTCTAATATCAATAATATTCATAGAAATGCTTCCGGAGTTTGCCAGACAAGCTCTAGAAACAAACTACCTACCATTCATTCTCCCATTAATGGGTTTTGTAGCTTTTCATTCAATAAGGGCTTACAATTACAAGCATATAAAAACAAAAAATGAACTTAAAGGAAGATTCAGAAAAAATCACATTTTAGCTTTCTTTATGGAGCATTTCATAATAGGTTTTATACTAACCATTTCTTTTACAGATACAGTAGTATCATTATTACTATTTTTGCCATTTATATTGCTAACAGTTTCATCATCTATTTTGTTAAGAATAATTGATAAGACCTCAAAAAGCAACATAATGAAATTGGCCCTTGGCTCTTCAACAATACTTGGTGCAATAACGGGAACATTATTTTCAATTAATGAGATTTTTCACATTGGTTCTTTTGGCTATGTTCTTGGTTCACTAATATATATCGTATCTAGAGACATAATGCCAGCAGAAGAAAAAAAAGAAAGCTTGCTCTTCTTTGCAATAGGATTAATTTTTACATCAGTTTTGCTATTAATTAAAGGAGTATTATAATGAAAAAAACAATATTTTCTATATCCCTTATTATATTTATAATATTAACAATTTTGAATGTTGTTTTCTTTGTAGAGATATCAAAAAATAAAGATTTGAAAGATTTTTATCTTGGTAAGGAACTCCCAGATAATTACTCAGAAAGAGAAAAAGTCCACATGCAGGAAGTAAAATCCCTTACAAACTTATCTTTGATTATTAACTTAATATCTCTCTCAATAATTATTTTTTTAAGAAAAACAAAAATAAATTTTAAAAAAACAGGAAATACCCTAATTATAATTTCAATTTTGCTTTTTTTGGGAGCATTATTTTACAAAGAATTTCACCATTACTTTCATTTATTGGTATTCAGAACAGATACTTGGTTACTTCCATCTAGTTCATTATTGATAAAAACATATCCCTTAGAATTTTTTAGGAATAGATTTATTTTAATAAACAGTTTAATATTTTTAACAGGCCTTTTTTTAAGAAACGTGAGGTTCTCCCTCAAAAGATTTTTTCAAAATCCACAAAGAAATAGCTAACCATAAAATTGCCCCTACAACAACGTAGGATATATACAAAAATTTTTGACCCATGGATAAAAATTAAAAAAAGAAGTATTTAAATCTAACTACTTTAGCTTCCTAATCTTCTCTAACTCTTCATTAAAAATCTTAACTTCCTCTAAAGTATTATACAAATAAAAACTAGCACGAACACTACCTTTCAATTGCTTCGCATTATACCAAGAATGCGCACAATGCATACCACTCCTAACCATAATATTCTTACTCGAATCTAAAATCCCGGCAACTTCGTGATGATAAATACCAGGAACATTAAAATTAAATATTCCTCTCTCACCTTTAAATCCAACTTCCTTAACTTTAGTATCAACAGCAGAAACTAACTTCTTCTCATGATTCTCAATATCAGACATTCCAACCTTACTCAAATATTTAACAGCTTCCCCAAATCCTAAGATTCCTGCATAATTCTGCAATCCAGCTTCAAACCTGTGTGGCAATTTCTCTAAAACATAGCTATCATAATTACTATCTACAACAGTTTCCCCACCAATCAAAAAAGGTTTCATTTCATCCAGAATCTTCTCTTTAGCAAACATAACTCCAGTTCCTGTTGGTCCCAACATTTTATGTCCTGAAAAAGTCAAAAAATCTGCATCTAGCTTTCTAACATTAACTTCTTTATGAGGAACTGCCTGGGCGGCATCCAAATGAACTTTAGCTTTATTATCGTGAGCTATCTTAATTATTTCCTTAATTGGCAAAGTATAACCATCAATATTACTTGTATATGCAAATGAAATCAAATCATAATTTTTAACCGCTTCAGAGAACTTTTCCAAATCAAATGTATAATCTTCCTTACTTTTCAAGATTCCATACTTAAATTTTCTCCAAGGCAATAAATTAGAATTATGTTCCCTATCTGTTAACAAAACTTTATCAAATTTAAACGAATTGGCAATCAAATTAATACTCTCACTAGTATTTTTAGAAAAAACAACCTCGCTAGTTTTCTTAGCACCAATAAACTTCTGAACGGTCTTTCTGGCTTCATCCAGCTCTTTATCTAATCTCAAACCCAACTTGTGAACACTTCTTCCAGCACATGAAGGATATTCATTATAATACTCATTAATTTTATCAACAACTTGTCTAGGTTTCAAAGACATACATGCTGAATCAAAATAAATAACATCTTTTTTCAAAACTGGAAAATCCTCTCTTATTTTCTCTATATTCATTAGAACCTCAAAATATAGTTTATTAATAAATCTTTCTAATCTTAAGAATAGATTCCATGTTCAAGTCTACCCAATAATTCTTCAACCTCATGGGCCCTACCATCCTTGCAATAATCATAAGGTCTATAGTGATCTAAGGCGGGTAACTCAGTATAAAACCAATTCCTAGCTATCAAACCATTATTAAAAACTTCCAACATTCTGCCCATCAAAAAATCTCCAGAAAGAGTATGCATCTCATGATTTAAAAAATCCTCTAATTCCTTAAACTCCTCCCTTCTTAATATATCATTTATATCCACTATTCCTCACACTCTCCACAAACACATTGCTCACCACATTCCTCACAGTGGCCATCTTCACACAATGGATCTTCACAATTAACAACAGAATCATTTGGAGTAAAAATACAGGTTTCTGGATCTGCATCAGGACCATTACAATTATCATGAACAACTAGATTATAAACTGCTTGTCCAGACAAAACCAAACTAACAATAAACACTGCAACAAACAACCATGAAACAACTTCAAAATATTTATACACTGGCCTAGCAAGTCTTGGACTTTTTCTCATTAAACTACCAACAAGCTTAGTTTTCATCCTAATATCTAGGCCAGATTGACATTTTCTCAAAGTAACTCTTCTAAAAACACAATCAAATGCCTCTTTAGCCATTGGCCTATGACTAGCAGAAAATATTGCCATTACTCCAAAAACAACCATAGCGATTACACATATCATCTAGCAATAAAATAATATAGTTATATAAAAACATTTCTATAGTTTTAAAAACAATTAATAACTCCAAAAGTCAAAGTGATAAATTCAGTAGCATTAACAATAGGGAAATTAAGTATAAACTGGTATGGCATTATCTTCGCACTAAGTTTCTTAATAGCAATTCCAATATCAGTAAAGTTAGCAAAACAAAGAAATATAACAAAACAACACATATACGATTACTTTCTATATTTAATTCCTAGCAGTGTAATCGGAGCTAGACTATTGGCAGTTATACTAAATTTTCACTTATACCAAGATAACTTACTAAAAATATTATATATTTGGGAAGGAGGTATGGCCTTCCACGGGGGATTAATTGGTGCAATAATTGGAACACATTTCTTCTGTAAAAAATATAAAATACATTTTTATGATATAGCAGACGTCATAGTAATACCATTAGCTTTAGGAATAGCTGTAGGGAGAATTGGAAATTTCATAAATCAAGAATTTCCAGGAAGACCAACAAACTTGCCTTGGGGAATAACTTACGATAACATACAAGGAAAAAGACATCCATCACAAATTTACGAGTCAATAAAGAATTTCATAATCTTCTTAATTTTATTAAATTTCTATAAAATAAAAAATCTCAAAAAAGGAACAATTTTTTGGTTCTTCATATTTTTATATTCATTATTCAGGTTTTTTGTAGAGTTTGTAAAAGATCAACAATTATTATTCTTAAATTTAACATACGGGCAACTAATTAGTATTCCACTATTAATTTTAGCAATAATTATGTTGACAAAGATAGGTAAAAAATGAGTTTAATAGAAAAAATAGAAATGTTTGCTTTAGATCCATTAAGACCTATAAACGAAGCCATAGATAATACTAATAAATTAGTAGAACCATATTTCACTCATTATGTTTACGGCGCCTTCCCAACAGAAGTACAGCAAAAATATTCAAAATTACGTGGGATCTCTGAAATTTATCCAACACAAATTTCCTGCGGATTTAATTTAATTGGAAACAGTATAAAACTAACCTTACTAAACGATTTATCAACCTTGGTACCTTTTCTAGACAAACCAACTGTTCCATTAAAAATTTGGGTAAGTTATGTAATTTTAGAATCATTAACAAGGCTTGCAATGATGCAAACTCTAAAAAAACCCATAGGAAGCCCCCTTGTCAAACTAATTTATCAAGCATATTCTTCAATAAAAAAGGAAACTTTTAAAAAAACAAATGTAGTATAAAACCTAAAGAAAAATTAGGGGGAACTATAAATTGGCTACAAAAAAATTAAACACATGGAAAATTAGTACATTTGTACTTATATTAATACTAATAGTAGTAGTTGCAACTTCAGGATTCAGTCCAACATTTACAACTGGAAACACTGTTGCAAAGAACGCTGTTACTTTTATTAATACAAATCTCCTACAAGGAGGATCAACAGCAGAACTAGGAGAAGTTAGTTCTACTAGTGGAGTATACAAAGCAGACTTACTTATACAAGGACAACCTGCTGAAGTATATATAACAAAAGATGGGAAATTAATGTTTTTTCAAGCAGTTCCATTGGAACCAGTAGAAGCAGAACAACCTGCGCCAGTACAAAATACAAACCTTCCGGAAGTATCAACAAAATCAGATGTTCCAGAATTAGAGCTTTTTGTAATGAGTCATTGCCCATACGGAACACAGGCTGAAAAGGGAATTTTGCCAGTAGTAAAAACACTTGGAGATAAAATAAATTTCAATCTTAAATTTGTATACTATGCAATGCATCCAACTCAAGGAGAGGTTGAAGAGCAATTAAACCAATACTGTATACAAGAAGAACAAAACGATAAATTCCTAGACTATCTAGAATGTTTCTTAACTGAAGGAGATGGCGAAGGTTGTATCGATGAGATTGGAATTGATAGAGCAATGTTAACTACTTGTACTGCTGCAAAAGACGAAGAATTTGCAATAACTGCAAATCTGGAAGATACAGATTCCTGGCTGAGTGGAAGATTCCCACTATTCAACACACATAAAGAAGACAATGAAAAATATGGTGTTGGAGGATCTCCAACTTTAGTAATAAATGGTGAAACAATAAGTGGAGCACCTAGAGATTCTGTTTCGTTATTAGAAATAATCTGTAGTGCATTTAATGTATCTCCAGAAGAATGTAAAACAGAATTTGAATCTGGTGTACCAAGTCCTGGATTTGGATGGAATGAAGCAGCATCAAATAATGTCGCATCTTGCGGCACTTAATTTTTTTCTTTTTTAATTATCATTAGAATACATCTGATTAGTTACCATTCTAAATTCATAATGGCCTAACTCATGAGGATTTAAAACTTTAATTTCAATACTATCAATTCCATTACTCCTAAAAGGAATTCTTAAAATAATCATTCCTTCTCTAATTCCAGTTGCATTATAGTGGGCTTCGGCAATAGATTTAATTTCTGGGCTTGGTTCAAAATCAGAACTCAATTCAATATTATTAGAACTACATCCCAAAATTGGAATAGATAATAAGCCAACTAAACTCGCTTTAGTTATTTTATTCATAAATAAAAAAAGTAAAAGAAATATAAAAAGCTTTTTAATTCATCTCGCTAGCAATTTTATCTTTCAGACCAGCATAGATATCATAAAAATAGGGGTCTTCTTCTAAAAATCCAGTAGCTTCTCTATTTCTATGCAAGTCAATAGCATTAGTCAAATAAACTAAAGCTTCGCCGAGTCTTCCATCGGAATGCGCTTTGAAAGTTTTTTCAAATTCAACTTTCTCTTGCCTTTCCATTCTCAATTCAGCAACATCCATAAGTTTAGTTGACAATTCTTTATTGCCAAATGAGTCAACTCTAGATGACAAGCTAATTAAATCATCACCAAACTTAGTTCTATCTCCATTCTCAAAAAGAGCCATATAGGCATTTGACAAAACCAATTCTTCTTGTTCTAATTGTGCCTGAATTCTCTGTTCTTCTGTAGCTTTAAAATAAACCGGGTCGCTAACTCCTAAGGAATCTGGATTTCTGCCCTCGGCAACTAACAAATCATAAGATTCAGACCATGGATCAGACGTTCTTCTCTCATCTTCTCTATCCAAATTTTGAGTACTCAAAA
>CAYYFK010000005.1:0-42854 GCA_964471565.1 Candidatus Woesearchaeota archaeon
AATCCTTGTTAAATGAGGGTGAGCGAAGCGAAAGGCTGCAAGCCGTCCCCTTGAGTCGTAAAGTTGTCGTTATTGTTTTAGAAGGATGAGTTTATTTCATAATTAGATAAAAATAATTTTCCATGTCAAAAGGATTTGTATTTGTTACATTCATTTTTCCTTTGATTTTTAATTTTGATTCTTTAATGTATGATTCAAATTTCGAGGGGCATATAAAATATTCACCTCCGTGATCTTTCCTGAAAACAATGGTTTTCATTTCTTGGGCCATTTTTAATTCTTTCTTATCATTATCTTTTTTTGCATCTCTTATCCATTTATTCATTGATTTTGTTAAAACTTGCTTTCTTTCGTTTAGAGTAGTATATTCTGCAATAAAATTATCTCCGCATAGAAACATCCCTTGTTTATTAAGTAATTTTTTTACAAGTTTTAGAAATTTCAATTTATTTTGAAAAGATATGTGGTGAAATGCCGTTGCCATAATGATGATATCAAATTGCGATTTTGATTTGAAATCTTCTGCATTAGATTGAATTATTTTTAGTTGAGAGTATTTATTTTTTAATTTGTTTAATTTTAAACAACATTTTTTATCTGGCTCAACTAAAGTTAAATTTGATTTTGGGAACAAATTTAATAATAATTTTGTAAATCTTCCCGTTCCTGCACCAAATTCTATAATTCTTAAAGATTTGTTTTTTCTAAATCTATCTATTATAAAATCTAATGTGATTCTTTGTTCGAGAGGCTTATCTTTCATATAATTATCATATTCTTCTAAATTGATATGTTCAGATAGTTGAAATTTTTCTTTAAGTTTAACCATACATTAATTATTTTTATCTTTGTTTATATATTTTACTCATCCTTCTTTTTTTGAGACAACTTTTCGATTTCATTTAACAGGGTTTATCCGTATATTGTTAAATTGTTGGATAAATCCCGGTTATATTGCCTAAATTTGAGTAACGCCTTGAACTTTTTTATATTCATCTTTTAGTGATAATCTTATAGTTTTTTATTAAAGTAAATTATATAAGTAACTTGTATATTTATCTTTTATGGTACTAGATGTCAATAATGCTATCAGAAAGGAGTGTTCTAGAAGAAGACTAAGTCCTAGAACAATAAAAACTTATCAACAGTGTGTTGAGAGATTTCTAAGGAAAACTAATAAATCAATAGATAAATTAAGCAAAAAAGATGTTCGGTTATTCTTAGAAGACTTGGATAATAAGGGCAGAGCTGGAAAGACGTTAAATGTTTATCATATGGCAATTAGATTATTTATGCAAGATATTCTTAAGAAAAAAATATGGTTGAATATTAAATACTCTAAAGTTCCGAAAAGACTACCAATTTCTTTAACAAAAGAGGAAATAAGGAAATTGATTAATACAATCAAGAATGAAAAACACAAATTGATGATAAAAGTATTGTATTCTTCTGGAATGAGAGTTTCCGAATTAATTAACTTGAGAATTGAAGATCTGGAATTAGAGAAAAATTATGGTTTTGTAAGACAAGGAAAAGGAAATAAAGATAGGCTATTTATCATAGCCAAAACTATTAAACAAAAAATTTTTGATCTTATTGAAAAAGAAGATTTGGGAAATGAAGGATTTTTGTTTATTAGCCTTAGAAAGAAAAAGTATGATCCTGGGAGTATTAGATTAATCTTAAAAAAGGCTTCTGAAGAAGCAAAAATCTTAAAGAATGTTTCTCCGCATGTTTTGAGACATAGTTTTGCCACTCATTTAATAGAAGATGGATATTCTGTTTCTGAAGTACAATCTTTATTAGGCCATAAGAGTCCTGAAACGACCTTTATTTATCTGCATGTAGCTTCTCCAAATCTTATAAAAGTTCAAAGTCCATTAGATAAACTTTAAAAACAAAAAGAGATTACAAAAAGTATTTAAACTAAGCAAAAAGAGGGTATATAATGACGATAATAACAAAGTTATCAGCTACTGGTTTTAAGTCCTTTGCAAGGAAAACTGACCTACTATTTGGAAATAATTTCAATTGTGTAATTGGCCCAAATGGGAGCGGAAAATCAAATATTATGGATGCTTTATGCTTTGTTTTGGGTAAATCTTCTGCTAAGAGTTTAAGGGCTGAAAAATCTGCTAATTTAATTTATAATGGAGGTAAAAAAGGACAACCCTCAAAAAAAGCTGAGGTACATATCTTTTTTGATAATTCTAAGAATGAATTTCCTTTTAATACACCAGAGATTAAGGTTTCTAGAGTTTTGAATCAAAAAGGAATGTCAAAATATTTAGTCAATGATAAGGTTCATACAAGACAACAGGTTGTTGATTTATTAAATAAAGTGGGGATTAATCCTGATGGGCATAACATAATCCTACAAGGAGATATTGTTCATTTTATGCAGATGAAACCAAATGATAGGAGAGAACTTATTTCCGATATATCTGGCATTTCTATGTTCGATGATAAAAAAAATAAATCATTGAGAGAGTTAGAAAAAGTTGAAGGCAAATTAACTGAGGCGAATGTTTTGTTAGTTGAAAGAGAAGCTAATTTGAGAGAATTAAAAAAGGATAGAGATCAAGCAAAAAAATATGTTGATTTAAAAAATAAATTTAAGGATTCTAAGGCTACTTACCTACATTTATTATTAAGAGAGAAGAAAGAGAGAAGGGACAGAATACAGAAAGTTCAAGATGAACATAATGGGAAGATAAATATTATACAAGGCAAAATAAAAGAGATTAGAAGCTCTATAACTGAAAAACAGACTGAAATCCAAGAAATTAATTATCAGTTAGATCAAAAAGGAGAGGGAGAATTAAAACTTCTTCAAATGGAAATTGGATCTTTGAAATCTGGTGTATACAAGCATGAAGCAAGAGTTGAAACAGTTAAGGGCGAATTATTAAAAATAAAAAATAGAAAAAAACAGTTATTAGGGGATATTTCTGAAAATGAAAAGAAGATTGTTTCTTTAGATAAAGAGAAAGTAACATTGAATAAAAAAATAAATTTGATTAGGGAGGAAGATAAAAATATTGAGACTAAATTAATTGGTTTTAAGAAAAAATATGGTATTGAAAATTTAGGAGATATAAATGTAAAATTATCTGAATTAGATAAGAAAATTGAAGAAAAGGAGAAACTTCTTAATGGTGCAGGAGATGCAAAACAAGATTTAGTTAGGGAGTTAGATAGAGTTAGTTTTAGATTAGATGGTATTAAGAAAGAATTAGATAGGCTAAACAAAAGTAAGAATTCCAATAGTTTGAAAGAATTAAGAAAGAAACATGGTGCTATTGAAAAAGAATTAAACAAAGTTGTTGGAGAAGACTCTATACTGTCTGGAAAAGTTGGTGATGGATGGAGTAGGTTAAATTCCTTAGAATCTGAGTTGAGTAAATTTAAGGCAAAAGAAGTAGGTATCAAAGAAGGAATTTTGAACAATAAGAGTATTGATAAGGTTAGAAAGTTTAATGGTGTTTTTGGTACTGTTTCTGAATTAGGTAATGTTGAGGAAAAGTATTCTTTGGCTTTAGAAGTTGCTGCGGGGGCTAGAATTAAGAGTGTTGTTACAAAAGATGATATTGTTGCTGGGCATTGCATTAAAGAATTAAAAAATAGTAGATTGGGAGTTGCTACTTTTTTACCTTTGAATAATATAAAGGCTAGAAAAAAAGAATCTGTTTCTACCTTATTGAAGAAAGGTGATGTGTATGGTTTGGCTATTGATTTAGTTAATTTTGATAAGAAATATGCGGATGTGTTTAATTATGTTTTTGGCAACACATTGGTTGTTGAGAATATAGAAACCGCTAGGAAGATTGGAATTGGGAAGATGAGAATGGTTACTCTTGGTGGAGATTTGGTTGAAGCTTCTGGTGCAATGATTGGGGGCTTCAGAGGGCGTACTGGTGTTGGATTTAATCAGAAACAAATTAGTAAGAAGGTTTCTGATTTGGAAGGAGAATTAAGTAAATTAAACAAAGATTTGCAGGAAGGTATGGAAAGAAGAAGTGAAATTGAACATGAGATTGAATCTTTAAGAAATAAGAAAGCCGAATTATATGGTGATATAGTAAAAATCGAGAAATCATTGGGTATTAACTCCTCTGGAGATATAATCAAAGAGAAAAAAGAACTTGATGGTAAAAAATTAGAGTTTGAAAAAGAGCTTGAGGTTATTAATAAAGATTTTACGAAATTTGAATTTGATGTTAATGAATTAAAGAAAGAGAAAAACGAGATTAAAGAAAAGTTGATTAATAATCCTGAAATTAAAGATAACTTGAATGTTCTTGAGAGTGAAAAGGAAAAATTAAGGGAAAAGATTGTAAATATTAATTCTGATTTGAGCATTTTGAACAATCAGCTGAATATGTATAACTCTGAGATTGGTAAGGTCAAAGAAATTATTTCTGGACACAATAAGGAAGAGGAAGAGTTCAGTAGAGAACTTGTTGATTTGAATAAAGTTGTTTCTGGTAAAAAAACTAATTTGAAAGAGAAAGAAGTGAAGGAAAGAGCATTTTATGGTAAAAATAAAGAATTGGCCGCTAATAGAAATAAGATGATGAAGCTTTTAACTATCAAAGAAGAAGGAATCGGAAAAGAAGAGGATAAAATTAGTTTAATTAGAAATAAAGTAAATGAAGTCTCTATAAAGCTTGCTAAATCTATTGGAGAAATTGAAGGCCTTGAAGTTGAATTTGAAGAATATAAAGATGGTAAAATAAGAAAAGGAGTTTCTATTGAGTCCCTTAAAAAAGATATCTCTGATTTTGAGAGAATGATGAACAATATTGGAAATATAAATATGAGGGCATTAGAAGTCTATGATGAAGTTTCTGAACAGTATGACTCGTTACTTGGTAAAACAAATAAATTAAAAGTTGAGAAGGAGGATGTTTTAGTTTTGATTGGTGAGATTGAAGAAAAGAAGGCAGATGTATTTATGAAGACGTTTAATCATTTACACTCTAAATTTAAAGAGATATTTAATAATATCTCTGAAAAGGGAGAAGCATCTTTAGTTTTGGAAAATGAGGAAAGTCCCTTAGAGGCAGGAGTTGATATTAATGTTAAGATTTCTGGAAGTAAAAAACTAGATATTAGAAGTTTGTCTGGTGGAGAGAAAACAATGGCTGCCTTGGCTTTTATTTTTGCTATTCAAGAATATAATCCTGCTTCTTTCTACCTATTGGATGAGGTTGATGCTGCATTGGATAAGCATAATTCCGAGAAGCTTTCTAGACTAATTAATAATTATTCTGGAAATGCACAATATATTGTTATTAGCCATAATGACTCTATTATCACTGAAGCACATCAGATCTATGGAATTTCTATGAATGAGGGGGTTAGTAAGATTACTAGTCTAAGATTGTAATATGTATCCATTAACACACTTTTTGGTGGCTTTTTTTATTGGTTTAGTTCTAGTTAAGAATGGGCAATTTACACTTCTACAGGCCGTTTATACTGGTTTAGTTGGATTGCTTATAGATGTTGATCATTTTATTAGTTTTGTAATTAAAAAAGATGATTTC
Organism: Candidatus Woesearchaeota archaeon; assembly: GCA_964471565.1. Taxonomy (GTDB): domain Archaea; phylum Nanobdellota; class Nanobdellia; order SCGC-AAA011-G17; family PNOQ01; genus JABIBT01. The sequence goes on from CAYYFK010000005.1 coordinate 5,553, forward strand.
AGCCTAAAGGACGCTTGGAACGCTGCTGTTATTAATTATCATGGAGAGTATAAGTTTATGAGAACATTTTTACACCATTTTATTGGTTTTATTATTGTTAGTTTGTTATTGATTGTCTTGTATTTTGTTGGTGGTCAGTGGTTCTGGATTCTACTTATTGGTTATTATTCCCATATATTTTTAGATTACTTTAATTTTAGAAAGTGGTTGAAGCTTAAGAGAAAGAGTGTAGAATTTAAAGAAGAGGGTTTTTTATTTAGAGTTCCACTTTATGAGGTTGTTCTTGATATTATTCTTGTTATCTTACTTATTTTTCTTTTGTTGTAAACCTATAAAGACATAAGATATTATTAGTGCTATTGTCAATATTTCTAGAATTATATTTATTGTATTCTGGGTAGGGACTTTAGGTTGGGCAAAACTACATTTGCTTTCTTCATTGCAATCTTCTCATGTGCAACAGCTTTGACTTATTACTGAAAAACCGGTTAGAGAAGTTCCTATGAAGTAAACTAATAAAAGAATAATTGGAATCAATACTGAGGTTCTTAATTTCATATAATTATTTATATTCATCTATTTAAAAATTTAATTAAAATAGAAAAAAAGGTTATTTTTTATCTTCTTCGTCATCAAATTCTATTATGAAATCCTCTTTATCGGATTCTTCATCTAGTCCTTTGATTTCTAATTCGTCTTCTGTGTCTTCATCAAGTTCTTTTTTCTTTGCTGGTTTCTTTTCTTCCTCTTTCTTCTTTGTAGTCTTTTTCTCGGTTTTCTTCTCTTCTTTCTTTGGTTTTTCTTCTTTCTTCTCTTCAGGCTTCTTTTCTTCTTTTTTATCCAAAATTGGAACTTCCTCTTCTTCTATTTCTTCTTCGAAGAATTCCATTATCTTTTTATGCGATCCTGTTTTGAATACTGCATACAAAACTAGTACTACTAAAATAGTACCCAAAATATGGTATTTATATACTAAAATTGATCCCCATATTGTAGCTAGAGATGTAAAAAAGCTTGCAAAGAAATTTGAAGATCCCTCATCTGAAATTACTTCTGCAGTTATTACATCTAACGCTTCTTCTCCGGTTACAACTTCTGAGAATTTTTCATATACTATTTGGGCCTCTCCACTCTCTGAATACCCTACGAAACCTACTTTCAAATCATAGACTCCGTCTTCATCTAAATCTACCTCTTTTATATCTCCAGGTTCTAGATTAAGTGAAACTGGATCTGAGCTGATTGTTATCCATATTGAACCCTCATCCATAGTTGTTAATTCTATGCTGTGTTCTTCCCCGTTTAGTAAGAAGTATTCTGTATCTCCTTGTAGTAAAAATGTTTCTACTTCTGTTAATTCTACAACTCCTTCTACTGGTTCCTCTATTACTTCTTCTATTAGTTCTTCCTCTGTTTCATTAAGAATTTCTTCAACTATTTCCTCTTCTAACTCAAGTTCTTCCTCTACCTCTTCTTCAACTTCTTCTATTTCTTCTACTACTTCATCAAATCCATCAAGCTGTTCTTCTATTATAAGCTCCTCAGTAGATACTTCTGACTTGAAAAAAGAAGCAAAAAAGTCTAATACCCGGTCTAATAATGATCCTTTATCTTGTACTTCTTCTACATCTTCTTCTGGAGCTAGGTATGCACTCTCTGAAACTATTATATCAACTTTTTCTGAGGCAAGAATTGATGAATCTCCTAATCTTGCAGAGACAGTTACAGAATAATCTCCATTAGTTATTTGTCCTGAGGGTGCAACATATAAATAGACAACTTCTGATTTTCCTGCATCAATTGTTACAGATGAGGGATTTAAATATGTAAAACTAGATGCTGTTCCAGTTACAGATAGATCATACGTTGTTGTGTATGTTCCCTTGTTTTCTATTACTACTGGGACGGTTGCTGAAGAATCGTAATAAACGTTAATACTATTTTCCTCTATCCCTACAAATGCTTGATAACATTGATCTTTTGTCACTGTTTCAACTTCAATAACATCTGAATTAGCTATCTTATTTGAATCCTTTGCTGTAGCTTCAACAGTTATTATGTAAGAAGCTTCTGGGACATCATAAAGAGGGTTAATTGTTAAAGTTAATTGTGTCTCTTCTCCTACTTCTAACGTTGCTGAAGTTTTATCTAGTGTTGCCCAATCTGGTCCATCTACGTTAAAATAATATTCTTTTGAGTATTCTCCAACGTTTCTTACATTAACATTATATGTATTTTCTAATGAATTACATATTTTATCTAGAGATTTTTCTATGTCTACACTTACTCCATGGCATTTTTTAATGTTTACATCAAATATATTATATGCTTTAACTTCTCCTCTTTCTGGTGTAGCTGAAAATTCCATTTCAAATGATCCTTCTACTCCGTAATCAGGATTTATTACTAGATTAACTATTCCTACACTATTTGGAGCAATGGTCAATGTATTTCTGTCCAAATTTGCCCATAATGGACCATCTAACTCTAAATCAAATTTATTTGAAGTAGAACCAGAGTTTTCTATTGTAATTGGAACGGTTTCTAGAGTGTGTTCACATATATTTAGTAAATCTCTTTCTGTTTGAATATCAAAATTATAGCAAGGATCAACAATCATTGTAGATGTTGCAGTCCTTATGCTATTTGAATTGTAAGGAGTTACTTTAAGTGTAAAATCATAATCTCCTAAATCAGAGCATGAAGTTGTTACATAAGCATAAATTATTTCTGATTCTCCAGAATTCAATGTTACTTGATCTGTGCTTAAAACTACACTTGATGCGTACTCTCCTTCAACACTTAATGTATATGACTCTGTAAATTGTCCATTATTTGTTAATTCAAAATCAAATTTATCTGATTCACATGGACATGTATGTTTCTCTTGATTTAAAGCTTCAAGAGTATACTCATAACAGTCTTTTACTATAACATTATGGCTTAATTCTTTTGCATCTCCGTCTGTTGTAGCAATCATATCTAAAGAATAGGTTCCTATGTTTGTAGTTGAGTAGGGAGATATATAAGTAAAGATTGTTCTTATTTGTTCAGGATATAAAGTAAACCCCATTGGAACTGCCGTTGAAAATGCTGAAGCTGTTCCAGATGTAGAAATTGTAAAAGATAATGGATCTACTCCTGTGTTTTGAATTAAATCTGTGAATAATCCTGTTGACCCTGGACATATTTCTCCAGGTGATGACTCTGTAAAAAGTTCAAAATCTGCCTTTGCAAAAGGCAAAACTAATACTGCCAATACTAAAAATAATATTTTTTTATTACTACTCATTGTAGGAACCCCCTTTTTGTTACTAAAATGAGATACAGGGTTTACTTATAAATAAAATTGTATTATAACTGTTGTAATGGAGTAAATGTTTTTTATAAAGAGTTTATAAGTTATTTAAAAAAAGAAAAAAAGAAAAAATTTAGTAATAAGTTTCGCCTTCGTCCATTAATGGTTCTTCAAAGTCATCTGACTTTCCAATTTTCTTTGCTGCTAAAATTATTCCTAAAATTATTAGGATAACTAGTAATACAGCGAATCCAATTTGCAAACCTTCTTTAACGTCTGAAGTTGAACTTTGTGCATTTCCTATGCTTGCAGTTAGATCAAATTCTTTAACTACTGTTGATCCAGCCATTACTTTAACTGTAAATGGATAACTTCCTGCAGGTGCATTCTCGTTAGCTGTAACGAAAACGTATGCTTGGTCGTCATTAACATCTACTCTAGCTGTACCCCAACCACTAACTCCTTCAACTCTCACATTGTAATCATTTGGGTCTGAAAACATAATTGTGTAAACAGCACCATTACCTTGTGCAAAGTCTTGAGATTCAGTATCTATGCTAATAAAAGCATCTGTTGGTGCAACTCCCTCTCCAACAACTAAACTAAATCGTTGTTCTTGAGATTCGTCGCCATCTTCGTAGTTAACAGTTATGATAACATCGTATACTCCTGAAACAGTTGTTGCAGGAACAGTTACGAATAAGTCCTTGTATAGCTTATATTCGTAGTCATCATCTCCGTCATCATTCTCGTCTACAAACACTTCGGTATATAAATCAAATTTTTGTGATCTTTGATATAAACCTAATTCTGGAATTGTTAAAGTAACTTTAACGTCTTCCTCAAATTCATGACCTAAGTTTTTAACTCCGACATTAGCCAAAAATGTTTGACCTGCCTTAACTTCTAGACCATATGGAAAGTTTACATCGTAAATCTCAACTGAATGTTTTTGATTTACAACTTCTAATACAATATCGTTTAGGTACTCTTCGTTTCCGTTTTCATCTTCCAATTCAATATTTAATACATATTCATCTGCATCCATATCTTCTGGTAGATCAAACATAAATGAAACTGAGTCTTCCCAACCTTCTCTCACAGTGAAAAAGTCTGTTTTATATTCTTCGTCATCCAATTCAGCATTGATTCTGACATCGTAGGATCCACTGAAGTTTCCTACAGCGTTCCAATATATTTTAACATGAACTTTTTCGCCAGCGTAGAAAGGTCCGATTGGTTGTTCTGAGTCTTCTGCGTAATCTACTTCATCTACGTCAACTCTGTAAATGTCGATGTATTCTAAATCGTCAGTAGAAGCTTTAACAACACTAGTTGATACTACAGCTGCTATTAACAGTAACAAAACTGCTAGCAATTTAAAACTTTTGTTCATTCTTTAACCCTCCTTGGTTATTATTATTGTTGTTATTGTGGAGTTGTGAAAGCCTTATAAAGCTTACGGTGGTAACTCCCCGCCTCTGAAACGGCAAAATTTGGGTGTTTGGAGGGTTTATAAGCATTGTGAAGGATTAAAATTAAATCAAATTTATGTAAAAATTCGTACCAAAAATTATATAAATAAGTAGGACTTAGTTTTTATAAGGTGAACTTATTATGGTGAAGGCTTTAATAGAGATAAATGAAGATGCGAATAGGATTTTGAACATTGTAAAGGCAAAATTTAATCTAAAAGATAAAGGAAAGGCCGTAGAAATCATTGTTAGAAAGTATGAACAGAACTTTTTAGATCCTGGTTTGAGAACTGCCCAATATAGAAAAGCTATGGCAGCTAAATCATCTGGAACTAATGTAAAAAAAGTTAAGAAGAGATAATTTTACCCCATTCTTAGAACTTCATTAATCTCTTCACTAGAAATAGAGCAGCCTTTTAGTTTCAAAGCCCATAGTGCCCCTTCAAGTAATTCTTTTTTTAAGGTTTTGTCCATAGTTTTTTTGGCGGTGATATATTTATTAAGTAGATCTAATTTATACGCTGCGTAAGCCAGCTCTGTTGATCTTATTACTTTGATATCTTTTGTTATTTCTTTGAATTTTGCCACGTTTTGTTTATTTATCTCCATCTTTGTGTGTAATCTAGATTCTAGAACCTTTTGTAATTTTTCTGGGTTTTCTATCAATAATCTTAGGGTACGCTCATCAATTACCATTGCCAATGCTTTATTTTCAATAACTATCATTAAGGTTTCAATTTCTGCCCTATCTACTATTTTAACTGGGTGATTTCTTGTGTTGAAGCATGAATTTGCTAGGCTTAGTAATTCGTCTGTTTTCTTAGTAGAGTATTTATTTTTAGCTAAAGAAAAGATTCCTTCCCTTAGATAATCTTGTATTATTAATCCTTCAAGCTTGAATTTCTTCGTTTTTAGTGGGTGATCTATTATTTCTCCTTTTACTGCCTCAGATATTAAGAAATTTCCTCTGAATTGTTTTTTTAAAGGTGGGAGTATCCAAAGCAAGTTATTAGTTACTAGGCTTATTATTGATCCTGTATCAAATACTAGTGCCCTCATTTTATGTTAAATATCTCCTTTGTACTTTTTATCCTTTCTCCAATTGTTTTAGATATAGATAATTTATATTCTGATTCTCTTGTATGCCCTAAATAGGGTTGAAGATCCCATCTTGATATTCCTAGCAACTCTGCAGCTTTTCCAGCAGAAACTCCATGTCTGTATAATCCGTAAGCTTTCTTAACTTTTGAAGATTCTACTGCTTCTTGGATAAATCTTCCAGTATCTTTGTCTAGTTTTTTGAGTAAGAAGATTATTTTCTTTAAAGATTTTGAAAATTCATGAAAATTATCTTTTTTTAGAGCTTTTTTTGCTTTGATTAGCTCTAAAGTGATTATTTTCTGTTTTTTTGTTATATTTGATTCTTCATCGTATTTGCTCTTTTCTAATATTTTTAGGAGTGTAAAAACAACAACAGAAATTGAAATTGAGTATTTATCTTGGTAAATTGAAGAATTATGAACTGTTTTATTTGATTGGTCTCTTAATTTGGCTAAGTTTTGTTTTTTTATAGCAGTGATAGTATTTTGTAAAACACTTATTATGTCCCTCTTTATATTCTCTTGCATAGTTTAATTTGAAATTATAATTATATAAAGGTATTGTTAGAAATGTTTATAATCTGTACTTAATTCCCCCTTTTCATGGTAGATGAAATTAGACTAGAAAAGGCTATAATGGAGTCTTGGTGTCGTGCGACTAGTTCGACAAAAGAAGAATGGGATGATAAGAATCCTGCCCGTGGGCAATGCGCTGTTACTGCCTTGATTCTAAATGATTATCTTGGAGGCAAGATAGTTCAGTCTGATGCAGTATTTCCAGATGGGGTAACAGAATCTCATTATTTCAATAGTATTGGTGGGGAACAAATAGATATAACTAGACAACAATTTCCAGAAGGAACCATTATTCCAACAGGAATGCCAAAGAAAAATGGATTCGATTCTACTAGGGAATATGTTTTGTCCGCCAAAAAACTAGAGATAGATATAAAATCCTAAGGAAAGAAGTTGAGGAAACTCTATCTTGGGAAAACAAGAAGTTTTTTTAAGTAACTTAAATTTCCCGCTTTTATGAAAATTATAAGATTAGTTGAGTTGGTTGAGGAAGGCATTACTAATCATAATGATGTTTTTGATGTCTTAGACGAGAGAAATATAAGGAAATCCTCTTTGGAACATGATAATGTTGAAGCATATAACGTTGAAACTGGTCAGTCTGAAAAAATGTTTGGTAGGATCTTTGGAAAGGAGCTTTCTTATGGTGGTGGGCAAATGATGTTTGTAAGTGAGAAAGAATATAATGGTGGCAAGACCTTTGATATGTATCTGTGCGATATAATTGGGAATAGGTAATATTTAATTCTTAGAATGTGCGTCAAATGTAGAAACTAAATCTATTATGTATTTTCCTTCTTCTAACTTATATATAAGTGGCTTTCCTTTGAATAATTCAACTACATCCAATTCATATTTCCCTGGTTTTAATATATTTATAGACTCTATATCAAGTATAACTGGCTTGTTTTTGTCAAGTTTGGATTGGACTATGTCCATTACATCCTCTTCAATTTGTAGCCTATCTTCTTTTTCTAATTTTGGAAGTTCTTTTTTCTTTGCAAATGCTTTGTCAGAAATAAAAAAGAAAAATCTTCCTTTGCAATCTCCACACCCCTTTAGAATTTCTTCTGAAGCTTCCCCATACATTTTCCCGCATTTAACACATTGGTGCATTTTTTCTACCTTGTTTGTTAATCTCTATGTTTTTATAAGTTTTTATAGCATTAACTTTCCTGATTTTTTCCTATTCTCCTTACTTGTTAACCATTGTAGATTTGAAGGAGAGAAAGCAATTTTGACTTCTTCTAGATTTGTAAGATTAAAAGAATGCAATGGTACTATATGATCTATTTCAAATTCTTTTAAGTTCTCTGGAAATGGTTTCAAGTGTTCGATTACCTCTTTCCAATTGATTCCATATTTTTTTGAACCCATTACCTTACCAGTTTTAGAATATTTTGATAATGCGTGATGTAAAGAACGCCTTAGTCTATCTGCAATCGCATACTCTGGGTCTATTTTTCTCCTAAACTTTTCTTTCTCTCTTATTCTAGCTCTGACTTCAGGTCTTTTTCCATACTCTTTACAATATTCTGCCCTTTTCTTTCTATATCTTGTTACTGCCAAAAATCTATGCCTTTCCTTCCAATGGGCATTCTTCTTTCTCCATTCTCTTACATATAATCTGTTTTTTTCTTTTATTTCATCCCTAGAATTATAGTCTTTTCTTTGACATTTACTATTGCAAAATCTTTTTAGTTTATACTTTGTTTTTATTGTTTTTTTACAAAAATCGCATTTTCTTATAATCATTTTTCACAAGGCAGAGAGGGGGATAAAATAAAGTTTATTTTTTCCTCTTTGTTTGATGTAAAAGAAGGTCTATTTTTGTAGGGTTCTTTCTAATTTCCCTTACAATACTTGCTGGACCAATGATAGTTAAAAAATCCCTTTTTCCTATAGTCAAGTTATATAAATTATTTTTTAGTTTTGTAGCTATTTTTTCTTTTTCTTTTCCATTTCCATTATTTGGAGCGATTGTACAAAATGAAATGCCTGCAAATTCTTTTGTTATTTGAGACATGGTTTCTTCTATTAGTCTTGCTTCTTCATTCGGTCTTAATTTCCCTTGCATTAGAAGTATTTTTTGTTGCTTTGTTACTCTCAAGATCCTCTTTAACTTTTCATCAGTTGTTAGGCTTGAATGTTCTCTGTATGGCATATATTGGAATGATATCATTTTTTAACTAATTCAAAAACCTCCTTATAAAACTTTTCAATGTTCTTGCCTTTTTGAGCAGAAATTCCAATTACTTTATATTGTGGAAATGCGGCTTCAATCTTTTTTATGTTTGATCTTCTTAAATCTACTTTGTTGGCTACTATTAATACTGGAATGTCTCTTGCTGCTAAATTTCCTATTATAGTTAAATTAACTTGTGAATATGGGTTTTCAGTTGAATCTAATACTACTATTACTACATCAACGTTATCTAGCCATCTTATTGATTCGATAACTCCTTTTGTTGCTTCCTTTGCTCTTTTTCTAGCTTGAGTTTTAGAAATTTTATGTCTTAAGAAATCTTCATAATCTATTTTTGTAGCAATTCCTGGTGTGTCTATTAAGTTAAACTCTAATTCTTTATCCCCGGACTTTATGATTACTTTCTCTTTTACTTTTATCTCTCTTGTTTCATGGGGGATTTTAGAAACTGCACCCATATCTTCACCTAACCAATCTTGACAAATTTTGTTTGCTAGAGTAGTTTTACCGGCATTTGGTGGGCCATAAAAACCTAATTTGATTGTTTTTTTCCTCTTAAACAGTTTTTTAACAAATCTGTTAAGAAATGACTTTAGTTTTTTTATCATTACTGCTAGCCCCTTTTTTATGATAAAGATAAAAGCTTAAGGGAACTTATAAAGATTTCTAAAGTTTAGATTATAGTAAAAGATTTTTGATGAAGCAATTAAAAACTTTTAAAAACTTAAAAAATAAAAAAATATTATGATAGAATATGCCGAGATGATTAGATTATTTCTGTTTTCCTTATTAGTGGGTGTCTTTATTGGATTTGAGAGAGAATATGCTAAAAGAAAGTTTGAAAGACACACTATTGGCGGAGTTAGAACTTTTGTTTTAATTTCTATTTTTGGAGGATTGTCTGGATATTTTAGTGTTTATTTTGATAATTTATGGATTTTTATAGTTCCTTTTATTGTTTTATCTGTTTTGATTTTGATTAATTATTATTATATGATAAGACGTACAAAAGATTTGCATACAACAACTGGAATTTGTGCATTTCTTGTATTTATTTTATCTTCTATCGTATTTTATGGGGATGGATTTGAAAAATTTGCTGTAGCTCTAAGCATCTTAATTGCTGTCTTATTAAGTTCTAGGCATTACTTACATCATTTTATAAGAAAGATTACTAAGAAGGAATTGCAAGATATCCTGAAATTTGCCATTATTGCGTTAGTTATCTTGCCATTTTTACCAAACAAAGCATATGGCCCATTAGAAGTTCTAAATCCTTATGTAATTTGGCTCATGGTTGTTTTTGTTTCTGCAATATCGTTTTTTGGTTATATCTTAGTTAAGACTTTTGGGGCAAAAAAAGGAATAAGTATAACTGGGATTGTTGGCGGGTTAGTTTCTAGTACTGCTGTAACTATGGCTTTTTCTAACAAAAGTAAAAAAAATAGTAAACAATTAACTAATGCCTTTGCTTTGGCAATTATTATTGCTTCTACTATTATGTTTTTAAGAATTATGTTTGAAGTTTTAATTATAAATCGGACCCTGTTGAGTACTTTGATTGTTCCTTTGGGTTTGATGAGTTTAGTCGGATTTTTATTTAGCTATTATTATTTTAAAGTTAAGAAAAAAGAAAAAGGACACTCATTGGAACTAAAAAGTCCATTTACATTAGGACCTGCTTTAAAATTTGGTGTGTTTTTTGCTTTTATTTTATTGTTAAGTAAAGCTGCACAAATTTATTTGGGAACTAAAGGAATTTATCTTACTAGTATTTTTTCTGGATTGGCAGATGTTGATGCTATTACATTAAGCATGGCAAGATTGGCTGCAAATGGGACCGTAACTGAGAAAGTTGCTTCTAGTGCTATTACTTTAGCAGCTATGAGCAATACTTTAGTTAAAGGAGGAATGGTTTATTTTTTAGGAAGTAATGAATTAAAGAAAAAAATTAGTTTTGCTTTCGGCGGGATTTTATTGGCTGGTTTGGTTAGTATTTTATTCTTGTAGAAAGAAATATAAACTACACAATAACCCTTTCCTTATGTCAATTGAATCGATTCTAGCAACTGATATGAAATGGGGGTTTTTATATAACAAATTAAAGGTTAGATCTTTAGTCCAGTGTTCTTGTGAAAATGAGTTTATAGTAAAAGAATCTTTTAAAACCCCTCGTGTTGGGGGAGTTGAGAAATATATTAGGGAGACGAAGTGTTCTGAGTGTAAGGAAGAATCTTCTTTGCAACACACCATTTATTGGCAGACTGGAGAAATACATTTTCAGGATAATGGTGTTAGTTATAAAGTAAAGCCTTATACTCCTTATTAAATTTTCTTCCACATGAATAGTCTAAAAATAGCAGACTGCCCTTCTTCTTGTATAATCATTGAGTCTGCATAAACTGTTGTTTCTTCTGGAAGAGTTATCAGACAATTAGATGGTTCACTTACACAAACTTCAAATGCATATTCCATTGTTCTGGAAGGAATAAGTGATATCATTTCATTTTCTAGGCACAGTAAATCTTCAGTTATTACGCATTGTCTCAAATTTTGCTCCGTTTCTATTTTTGATAATATTGACTCTTGTATTGCTTTTACATCCATTGGAACACTTGTATCTTCTGGGGCCTGATTAAAAACTAATGCTGCAACAATAAAAATTAGAAAAATTACTATTGCCATTACCGCTTCCAATGTTTTTAGATATGCTTTTTTATTTACCATGTTTTTATTAATACTGTTATTGGGTCTCTTTTTGAATCTTCGTGAATATACCAATCTGCCCACATGAATACATTGACTTCATCTTTATCCGTTGGTTCTTTCTTAATATAGAATATTAGGCCCTCATTATTAAAATCTACTCCCTGAAATATCTCTATAGTAAAATCTTTTTCTTTTGGATATCTTAATACTTCTTTTATTTCTTCGTATGTTAGTGGATTATATTGGTTATAAAATAAATCATTAAAATAATCTTCATAAATTCCAGATATATCTTCTGCCACTCCAAAGGTAGTTTTAAGTTCTCTTTCAAAGGGATCCTCTACTGTTATCGCATATGTAGAAAAAATCTCCTTTTCTGATAAAAATATAAGTCCTTGTCCTATATCTCCTGGATAGTTCATTCCAAAATCCTGAAGGTCTAAAACGGCTCTTATTGTTGGAGGGTTTCCTGTATATTCTTTATTAAATTTGAAAACTGTTCCATTGGACACTCCGAATTGATCGTTATCTGTGATTTCTGTGATTTCTGATGGAAGATTTATTATATCTAAAATATACTCTCCACTGGGAATCTGTTCTGTTGGGTCTGTAAGTCTTATATAAAATGGAAATCTTTTCAAATTTAAGGAAGTATTTTCTTCTAATCCATTTTTAATTATATTTCCTAGATATTCTGAAGAGTAATCTTGCTTAAATGCTGGTCCAAGTATTACAAAAATTGAAATTATGTAAATTATGAATAGGCCTACACTAATTGTCCAGTCTACGTATGATAGTCCTCTTTTCATTGTTAAAATACCCCTATTGCTATTGTAAATATCATATATCCTAGAAGTGCGAGTATAAAAGAATGGCGCACTCCAGATTTTATATTTCCTTCAGAGAACTTCCCTATCATCAACCCAGTAAAGAAACCTTGTATTAATATTAGTGAAATAAATAGAGTTTCAAAATTTATGGCAATTCCTTGCGTAGTTTCTCCTTCTGCCATACTAGTTATGTCTCCTGTAAAGGTTATTCCTGTCAAGACATCTCCGCTTACATCACTTAATTTTGGAAGTAAAAATAATTGTAACACTATCATAATTCCAATGAAAATGAAGAAAACTAAGTAACCTTGGATTAGGTGTGTGAATGCGTTTGCTCTACGCTCATCTTTTATTTTTTTTATTTGAACTACAGACGTTGTTACTCCTTCCATAACATCTTCTATGTTTCCTCCAGATTTCTCTGCTTCTATTATTATCGCTACAGACCTTCTTATTATATCATTTTTAGTTGATTTAGCAAATTTGTATAGCGCTTCATTAAATGGAATTCCCCATTCTATTTGGTGCGAAAGTTTTTTTATGTATGGAGTTAAGCTTGCATAATTTGTTTCTGATGCTTCTTTGATTGCTTTTGGTATTGGTGTTCCTGATCTTACATTTCCTGTTAGGGACCTTACAAATTCCAAAAACTTTTCTTCTATTTCTCTTTGTCTAGAATTATTTCTTAGAAGATCAATCCAGAAAGGAAATAACATTGTTGCTACCCCTAAAGCTAATAATGGCTTTAAAAAATCGGAACTTTTTGGGGCTAGAATAAGTAATGCTAAAAGGATTACCACTATTCCTGATCCCAATCCCAAGTAATGCCTGATTGTTATTCTATCCATGATCATTTTCCTGATTTTGAAGCCTCCAAAAATAGTATAAACACTATATTTAGCACAGGCAATGCTACAAATACCGCCAGTTGTGAAATTGTTGAAATTGGGAATCCTCCTAAGTTTGGAGAGATTTTTTCTAAGATTGCTAATAAAACTACGAATAGTAATGGTGCCGCAATTAATATTCCTGTGTATATCTCTGAATATGTGGCTATTACCTCTAAATATTTTTCTTGTTCTAGTTTATACTTAACTAGATGATCATTAACTTTGCTTTTTAGGTATTGTTGGATTCCTCCACCAGTTTCTATTGTTGTTGCCATTCCGTGTAAGAATTCCTTGAACTCGGCCGACGGAGTAGTGGCAGCTACTGCTTTGAGAGAAGTGGTTAAGTTGTATCCAAATATAGTTATGTAATTTATTATTCTTTCAAATTCTGGTTTTAAATATTTATACTCATCTGAATCTAAAAGTAATCTAAAAATTTTTATTGGTTGTGTACCTGAAGAAGCCACTGCAGACATATGTATTAAGGCAAAAACTAATTCGTTTTTTATCAGTTTTTCTCTAGTTGATTTCTCATATCCTGGGTATTTATATGATATAAGAAACGTTAAAAGTGCTCCAAAGATTCCTGAAAGTAAAGCTATGAATATATTTAACGTAAAAATGAAGATTAATGCAGTGATTATTGGAAAAGCTATTATGGTTGAGAATAAAATTATACTTAAATAAGTTCTAGATAATATTTTTATATTTGCTAAAGTTATTTCGTGTGCCAGTTTATTAAATTGATCTGGATACTTTTTTGCTAATTTGAAACTTAAATCCTCCAAAAAAAAATTTGATAATTTCGAATAAAAATTTGTTTTATATATACTGAACTCTTTCTTTTTTGCCTTTAGCTTTTGTGTTTTTGCAAATTTTTTAATTTCATCGCTTGTAACTCTTACTTTTATTTGTTTTTCTGTGTGTACAAGACTTTCTTCTTTCAACTCAGTTGTATATTCCGTAATTACTTTTCTTATCTCTCCTATTTTTTCATTTAATTCTGAAGAATGATATCTCTTTCTAGACCTATAAGGAAACTTTTCTGATTTCTCAAGTTTAATTGCTTCATTTGCAAGTTCAACTAAATGTTGGGAAAGCTTTAGAAGTTTTTTTGACATTTTACTTTATATTCTTCTCAATATTCATTAAAAGAGATTCAATATAAACCTCCATTTTTTTCTTTTGAACTTTAGATTTTTTATCTTTTAATAAGTCTAGATATTTCTGGGTAACCTCTTCTAATAGGTCTGAATTTCTTTTTACAATCTTAAGATTCATTTTTACAATCCATAAGTTTTTGTCGTACCCTGTGGATCTCTGTAGTAATCATTAATTATTTGCTGCACATCATGGAAACCAAATATCTTTCTAGAGTATAGGCCATGTATTAATTTTGATCTTCTGACAAATTCTTCCTGTAACTGTTCTGCTGGCACCCCACTATGTTTTGTTATTTTTTGGAAAACATTGCTTGCAGAAACATAATTATACCCGTCAGTTGTTGGATCCCAAACAAATGGTTTATTCGTTGAGAATGATGCATCCTCTTTTACTGATAAAACCTCTACTACTTCTCTTAGTCTTCTAACTGGTTTTCCTTTCATCTTTACATTTGACATTACTAATACTACATCCATAGTTTCTACTAGTGATGATGATAAATTTATTGGTGGTGTTTTTAATCTTTTTATCATAGTGTCTACCGAATCCGCGTGCATAGTTCCGAAAGATGGATGACCAGATGCCATTCCTTGGAAAAGAACATATGCTTCCTCACCCCTTATTTCTCCAATAATAACATAATCTGGGTTTTGTCTGAAGGACTCTTTTAATAAGTTAAATAAGGTAACTTCTCCGTATTTTTGACCAACTAAGTTAGATAAACCTACTCCTCCCCTAGCTACAGATGGCAACCAGTTATTATGTTCTAGGTTTAATTCTCTTGTATCCTCTATTGATACTATTCTGGCTTGAGGAGGGATAAAAAAAGTTAGACCGTTAAGCATAGTAGTTTTTCCAGAACCTGTTCCTCCAATTATCATTACATTTTGTTCGTGTTCAATTACCATCCATAGATAAGCAAGAATTTCTGGGGAAATAGTTCCAAGCTTGATTAATTGTGTTGGAGTCCAAGGTACTTTTGTAAACTTTCTGATTGTGTCAAACATATTCATTGGTTTGTTTCCTGCTATGAAAAAAGTACATGGTTCTAATTCTATATCATAAACCGGCTCTTTGTTTTTTATTATTTCTACATCACTTATTTCTGTATATTCTTGTTTTGAATTTAAAATCCATTCAATATACTTTATTTCTTCTTTAACTAAATTGGAATCTTCTCTTTTTTTAATTTCATTTAATAATGCTCTGACAAAACTTTTATTAAATGTAAAATTAGAGAATCTATTATAATTAAAACTACATTTTTTTAATAATTCATTTTTTGTTAGTCCCAATTTTTTTATTATAGAAAATATCGGTGCGCTAGGTATTCTATTATATTGGCTATTGGATTTGTTTACATATTGTTTTGAAATCAACTTGTCTAGCTCTTCTTTTTTATGTGTTGAATTAAACCCAATTGTGTTTTTAAAATTTAGATAGTATGGGGCAGGTATATTCACTCTATAATCTTCTTCCCCCTTCCTTATATATGAATAAATCCCTAGTCTTCCTAACAAGTATGAAATATCTTCTGCTAATTTTTTTGAGAATGTCTTATAACTTAACCCGCTCTTCACTGTACCATCTCCATCAAATAGACCTTTTAGACAAGAGGCTATGACTTTATTATCTGATTTGAAAATCATTTCTGGTATTTTAACTATTCTGGATTTATTCCCTATAGGGATCTTGAAAATTTTATTGAAAAAGTATGGCACAAAAAGACTGCATAAATAGATTCTATTATCATCATAATATGATTCATATCTTCCAAATTTGGAGGATAACTTTTCCTTTACTGCTTTTTTAAATCCATCTTCGAAACAAGAAAAGTCTATGTATTCTTTTGAAAGGTGGCCATCACTAATCAACGCCCCAGTTAAATAGGCTAAATCTTCATCAATTTCCTTTGGAAGTTTTACGGTTTTTGTTTTGTTTTTTGTTCCTCCCCCATATACAGTTACAGACATTTCTCCCAGATCCTCAAAGGTTTTTTTGTTTGATTTACATAAACTATCTAAAACATTAAAAGAAATTGAATTTCCTCTGCTTAGGATTTCATAAAAGTAGCTATTCCCAACCCCATACTTTTTTGACAAAGCTTGTCTGTATCTCTGACCATTATAACTATTTATCTCTGTTGATATTAAATTATCTATTTCTGGCGAATTTGTTATGCATATTTTTTTTGAATATGAAAAATCTTTGATTAAAGCATATATGTCTATTTTTTGCCTATACCCCTGAGCAATTATTTTTTTGGGCATTGGAACTAACATTCCTTTTTTCAAATCTTTTGCTTCCAATATATTAAGTTTTTCATTAACCACGTGAAATTTGTGATTTAGAGTCACTTCCACATTCCCACCATCTGCAAAAGTTAATTTGACCAGTTTTTCTGGGGGGTTTAATTTTATTATGGAAGTTATTTTTGCATCTTTTTGTTTTAGGTCTTTTTCTTCTACTCCAATGATTCCAATATTTTCCGGTTCAACTATTTCGTTCCCATTTTCAAATTTAGAACCATATATACTTTTTGCTAGTTCAAATAATTCATTAACTTCTTTTACTGAACCATCATTCAATTGAACTTTTCCTTCTTTAAAGCAAAATGTTGGTCCCCTAGATGAAATATCTTCAGTGTATGTTGCATTTACTCTTGATCCATCTGGTAGTGCTCCATCAAGTAAAGGATTTGCATAAGATATATATTGCCCAGTTCTTTGTGCTAATTTTTCAACAAAGTTTGATAACTCTGGAGTTTTTTCAAACAAAACATCCGTTCTCATATTTCTGTATTTTCTATGTACTACATAGATGGGATAGTTTGTTCCATTGCACTCTATGTCTTCAATGTAATAATCATTCATCATTGGTTCTACTTTTCCTAATCCTACAAAATCCCTATAGATATAGTACATTATTTTCATGTAGGATTCTTTGCCAATTTTTATTCTTAATTCACTTATTAGCGCCTTTACATTTTTTTCTAAATATTGTATCACTGTTTCTCCACTTGAAGATGCAAGGTAGCTAATGTTTAGTAATTCTTTAATTCCTTCTTCTAAAAGATTAAGAACTTTTTTTTCGTAAACTTCTAAGTGCGGTTCTTCTAAAGAATAAACTAATTCTCCAGACTCATTATCCCATTTTATGTGTGCGTAAGCATAAGGTTCTAATAAAGGATATCTTACATCTACTTTATCCTTTGGGACATCTGGAAAGTCAACTACATTGGAAGGGGTTTGTATCTCGAATTTTTTTGGAGTTTTATCATGCAGTTGTGGGAGTTTTTTTGATTTTTTAAAAAAATTTATCATCTTTATATTTTAGTTAATTTTATTTCCCCTCCACCTTTATTTGTTATTACTATTATGTTTGTTCCTTTTAATATTCCTCCATCATAAGTTAAATCTGCCTCTGTATAATCTAGTACTAATGTTAGTACATACTCTCCTTTTTGAGGGGAGTCTCTCGTTTCTATTTTTAAATTTCCCTCCTCTATGACTATATTTGGTTCTGAGAGTACTGCCTTTGTTCTAGTGCTCCATGAAATATTATTATTTTCTTGATCAATAAAAAATTCTCCTTTATTTATTCTTAATTTAACTTGAGTTTGTGCTCCTGGACCTTGATTATATACTGATCTTATATTTTGATCAACTGTTAACATGATTTCTTTAGTTTGTTTTGCTGTGTAAGTATCTCTCATTCTATCTATGACTGGTAAGCCTGCTGCAAGAATAATTGATAAAAGAACGATTCCTAAACCTATGTAGATGACTGCTGAAATCCAAACATCTCCATTTTTATTCATTGTTTAAAAAAAGAAAAAAAGAAATTATTCCGGGGCAACAAACGCTGTGACTCCGATTGTTGTTCCTTCACCACATGCAATGCCACAGCTTTCTCCTTTATATGTAGCTGATGCCCTTACAAGGAATTTAACTTCTGTTACATCGGCCCAACTAGGAATATCCACAATGTCAAAGTTCTCTGTATATTCTTTGTTTACAAAAGTAGCATCTTCCTTTAAGAAAACAGTGTTTCCAGATGCATCCAAGAACACCATTACCATGTTTGGATCGTCCGCGGCTAAGTGGTTTATCTTTATGCTAATGTTATCTGCTATGCCATCCAATGGATATGTTGTATCCACTTGTGCCGCACTATACTGCATTAAGTTAACGTAGTCTGTACATTGCGATGCCGCATCAGATTGACATTGCTGTATATCTGTTTGTCCATCAATCAAGTCATTAATCCAGTAAATAACTAAGATTGAAGCTAGTATTGTAAAACCAATTATCAAAACTGTTGCAATCAATGGTGAAATACCTTTCTTATTCATCAATATAAACACCTCCTTTTTTGTAGTTTATTATGATAGTAGAATTTAGAAAAAAGGGTATTTAAAGGTTTTGTTTTAAATTAGCAATTTACTGACGTGAAATCTGTTTATTCATCATTGTTGTATACAAGTTATTGATGTGAAAGCTGTTTGTTCACTGCAATGTTTTATCTCAGAACCTTTAGAAACTATTGGAATTATTTCTACTTCATTCGGACTTACGTCTATTTCTGCATCTGCAATGTTTATTGCATATGTTAGTGATGTCCCTGATTCTAAAACTTTTGATGACTCTTTAGATACAGAAGATGAAACAGAGTTAATTCCAAATACAAATCCAGTTAGTTTAGAATCTCCAGTATTTGATAATTCAATTGTTATTGTGTATCCTTCCAATGTGTTAATACATGAAGAAGATCTTACTTGTAGTTCTGTGTTTTGGGCACATTCCATAGCTAAGTCTATTCCTGCTTTTTCTCTTTGTTCTTCTAGGAAATTATTGTACCAAAACCAGAGTAGGAGCGCTATGATAACTACTATAGCAACTAAAATCACAGTTGCGACCAGTGGGCTAACTCCTCTTTTTTTCATTTTTATAACCTAATTAACAATACTCTATGGTTGTATTTAAAAGTATCCCTTTCTCAAAACATTGTATGGCTTCTTCTCCAGGTTTTATCCATGGGACAATTTCTAATTCTAATAGGTCAAAAACTCCTGGAATAAAATTTGTCCCTCCAGTTAAATCATTCTCACAGTCAGTGTCCCCTAATTCATTATAGTCATCGTTTCCAGAGCTTGCTTTGAATATTATTGGATCTGTTGTTGTCATTCCAGGCTCTATTGAAGGAATTAAATACATACACCACTCTTTTCCATTATCTGTGTTTACTCTACCAATTCCCAATCTTTTGATTGTAAATGCTCCTTTATTTTTTAAAGTTATATAGGCTTTATCATCTCCTCTGTATAAACAAATATTTTCTAAATCAATTTGTACTTCATCACAATAAGTCTCTCTATCCTCTGGGAATTCTGTGTTTTGTGCTATAGATATTGCCCATTGGGTTATTAAAATTCCTGCAGCTACAGAAAATCCTATCAACAAAACCCAACTTACTAGTGGGCTAATTCCTCTTTTCATCTTGTTTTAACCTGCCTTGGAATATATTTAAAATTATCTGATTCTCCAGGTGGACTTTCAAAAGGATATTCCCCTTCTCCTTCCCCAATTGGAACCTCTATTGGATCGTATCCTTCTAAATTTATTATTACTCTAAATTCTGGTCCTTCTGAAGAAAGATCAAATGAATGTAAGAAACCTGCAACTCCTAAATCAAAGTTAGGGGGCATTGGTTCGGAATACCAATCATAACCAAATTCTCCAATATTTACTGGAACTTTATGGGAAAAATCATTTCCTCCTACTTCGATTGTTACGTCTTGTATTACTGGTTCGTTATACCCAGATATATCTACAGTCCCCATTGGAACTGACTGATCAAAATAATTTACTAATATTATCTCCCCATTAACTGGATTTGAATAAACATAAAGTAAGTTAAGATTTGGATTTCTTTGCTGTGAATATTCTAAATATTTTATTGTAAATTCATCTAATTCTTCCTCAACATTTTCTTGATTTTTTAAGGCACTATTAATTACATATCCAGACTCATGGATATAGTTATTTGATAGACTTTCGAAACTTTCGAACAAAATTGCTTCCTGTATTTTGTTTGGATTAGATGTTACACTAAAAACAGCTATTGCTAAAATTACTGAAATTATGATATAAAACTGTCCTCTTTTATTAAAAAACATAATTAAAAATTACATTAAAGGTTTAAATATTTTTTTATTTGGCAGAATCAACAACTAATTTCAAATCTTCTTGTGCTTTTTCTATTTGTCCTTGTTTATTGTGTATAATTACTACTTTTGCTCCAGATTTCATAGAATACCTTGAAGCGAATTCTCTATTTGTTTTCTGGTGTTCTTCTAAATCTGATTCTGATTCTTCGTCTCTTACTCTTGATTTATCTGTGTTCCTTCTTTCTATTATTCCCTTAGGATCTGTTTCTACAATTACTATTAATGTTGGTTTAAATTTCTCTAGAGCTAAATCTGGTAATCCTTCTGTGTAACCGTATGGATGTTTTATTGATAGGTGTGTGTTAATTATTACATCTTTGTTTTGGATTCGTTCTGCTATTTTGTTTATAGTTTCTTCTTGTATTTTTGCGTATTCTTCTTCTGGAATATCTTTCCTTAGGTCATCTCTTGTTTCAACTGCTCCCATTTCTTTTGCAACTTCAAACATTACATCTCCAAAATTAATTTCTTCAAAATTTTCTAAAACTGACGCTACAGTTGTTTTTCCAGATCCCGGTATTCCCGCTAGTATTATTATCATTTTTTATCCGAAGTAATGGTTTTTTGCTAAACTTGATTTTTCTTGTTTCCATGACTTATCAAGTTTTTGTATTATAAAGTTTGATTTTTTTGTTAATTCTGGCCATTTTTTGAAAGCCATTTTTATGTATTCTGCTTCCCTTACATCTGTTGAAGAGATATTTAATGAAAGAGCCTTTCTATCTATTTCTAATAACTCTTCATAGGTTTTAAGTAAATCTTCTTTTTCTCTTTCTGTGAAGAATTTTGATTCATACATTTCTATCATTATAGCTTGATTTGGGAAGATTACTTTTTCAAAAATTTTAGCGAAGAAAACAATTTTTTCATGGATTCTCCTCCTTATACTTCTTAATAAGAAAAATGGATCTTCAATATAATCTAATTCAAACTCGTTATTTAATTTTTTATAAATTGGTAGATTATATTTCTTTTGAAACTTTTTGTATTCTTCCATTTAGGTTTCTGGATTTTAAGTTATTTATAAAGGTTTTGTAAGCTCAGGGCGGGAATTGAACCCGCGACCTCCACATTTTTGGCTTAAGATACCAATGTGACGTTCTACCTCTGAACTACCCGAGCAATAAGAATAAACGTTTTTAATTTGTATTTAAATTTTTGTTTTTTATTAATTCCGAAGAACTTTGTACTTTTCCACCTTCTCCTATGTTGAAAAGCATCTTAATTCCTAATTCTTCACATACTTCGTGTTCTGAACCTGGTAGGGGGACATCATCTGTTTTTCTATCTCCACCATTAGCAAAAATATCTGGTTTTATTTCTCTAATATCCTTACTAACCGAAATATCTTCTGTTCCTTCTTCATGATGTGAAAGATGTACTTTACTTATGTTTTCAAATGCTTCTAGTATTTCTATTCTCTCTCTTTCTGGCATGAATGGTTCTTCTCTTTTGAATGATCTAATCCAGTTATCATTATTTAAAATCACAATTACTTTTCCATGTTGCGAAGCTTCTTTAAACATTCTAACATGACCAATGTGGACTGGATCAAATCCTCCAGAAACAACAATTGTCTTTTCCATAATTTTGATTTGGTTGTTCAGTTTTTAAAGTTAATTAAAGAAAAATCTTGATTTAAAATAAATGGGGGGAACGGGATTCGGACCCGCGCAGGCACTAAGCCACAGGATCTTAAGTTTGGCAAATTTTCATAAAATGAATTTTTCCTGCCCATTAAGTCCTGGGTATGCCATTACAAACCCAGTTTGACCAGACTCTGGCATCCCCCCATCTGAATTAAATGCCTGTACTTAATTTATAAATGTTTTTGTCTTTCTTTTATTGTCATCCTTGGAACATAATAACCATATTTTTTGAAAAACTCCCATTTAGTCTTATGTTTTAAGTTGTTGAATCCAAAATCTTTTTCTATGTAATTTATTATATCCTCTTTTCTATGAATTACTAAAGGATAACTTGTATTTTTATCCCTCTTGCCCTTGTATGGCTTTTTCAACTTTGGGCCATATTTCAGTTTTATTAGGATTGTATAAATTTGTTCTATTAGTTGTTTGGAAGTTGATGCAATTCTGATAATTGGGACTTTGTTTATTGGATTTTTTGCTGTTCTATTTTTGTCAAAATATATGCATCCATCAGTATCAAATATTCCTCTTAATGTATGTTTGACCAATTTTCTGGTTAGAAATTTTTTTGGTATCTTGGTGTTTAATTTTGAACCGACTGTTATCCCAAGCGATTTATAATAATTAAATATTCTTTTATCAAAACATAAGAAACCACATACCCCCATTGAAGGATATTTTTTTAATTGCAATTCTCGGTTTATTAGAGGTTTTGCTACAATCCTATTAAATAAGGGCATTATGTGATTTTTGTAATACTCTTCTTCTTCATTCATGTCCCCCAATAAAGCACATTCTTTGTATCTTCCATTGTCGCTTAAGCATCCATCGCCAATATGGATCCCTATTAGTTCTGCTAATTCTTCCGTAATTTTCATATCGATTCATAGTAAAATTCATTTAAAAATAATTTGCCCGTGCGTGGCAAGCTGACAAGGAGCCTCAGGAGGGATTTGAACCCACGACCTTCTGATTACGAATCAGATGCACTACCACTATGCTACTGAGGCGTTATTCTTTCTTTTCTTTTTTCTGGCATTCTTGACAAATTGGTTGCTTGTCTATGAAAGTGCCTTTTATTTTTCCAAGAAAGGTTTCCTCTATTTTATTTCCACATTTAGAACATTTCATAGCTATATAACTGTGAGTTAATTATATAAATATATTGTGGAAACTGATATTATGAAAAAGTGTGAATGGTGCTTGGGAAATGAATTAATGGAGGAATATCATGATAATGAATGGGGCGTTCCGTTACATGATGATAAAAAGTTATTTGAATTTCTAGTTTTAGATGCTTTTCAGGCAGGACTTTCTTGGTTAACTATTATTAAGAAAAGAGAAAATTTTCGGAAGGCATTTGATGATTATAATTATGAAAAGATTTCTAAATATGACAAAAAAGATTTTGAAAGGCTTATGAATGACGCAGGAATAATTAGGAATAAGTTAAAGATACTCTCAACTATTGAAAATGCAAAAAGATTTATTGATATTCAGAAAGAATTTGGTTCCTTTGATAAATATATTTGGGGTTTTGTTGGTGGTAAACCCATTATTAATAATTTTAAAATTATGAAAGACTTACCTGCTAAAACTGAAATTTCTGATGAGATGAGCAAAGATTTAAAGAATAGAGGTTTTAAGTTTGTAGGAAGTACTATTTGTTATGCGTTTATGCAAGCAGCTGGTTTAGTTAACGATCACACCTTAGATTGTTTTAAAAGGAAATAATTGTTACTACTTTAAAGGGTAAGCTTTATAAACTATCTGGTGTTTCTGATTTGGTTTGAATCTTATGGTTAAATTAAGATTTTGGAGGACAAAATTAAAATGAGATTAGTACCAATGACACAAAGACAAACTGAAGGTCTGATTAGTGGTGCACTAAACGGATATGAAAATTTTATAAAATTACAAGGTGGTTCAAGTAGTGAACAAGCTGGAAATGGTTTGTTTGAAGGTAGTTCTGAAGTACAAACTGTTGTAAAAAACGCTGCAACTTTGGGTAATCTTTTAGAAGCTATGGCAGGACTTACTTTGATGAGTGAGTTCAACAGATGTGTATACGCTGCTAGCTCTTTTACTGAAGATTTAGAAGGTATGCCAAATAGAGTTTGGGCAGATTATGATGAACAATCCCAAAGATTTAAAGACGATGTTGATAAAGAAATAACTAAACAATGGAATGTTGTTTTAAATTTCAATACTGCCTTAAGTGGATTGAAAGATTCTTACCAAACTGGAAATGTTTTGGAAGTTGCTGAAGCATTAGAAACTCTTTCCGAAGCTGGAAATTGGGGATCTAAAGTTCCTGTAGGAAGAATTTATGGTGCTGTTGAAAGCATGGAACAACTTGCTTTGTTCGACCATTATGAAGGTATTAATGGTGCTTTGAATTTGAGAATGGAACTTTCAGATGTTTTAGACAGATCTAGAGTTAAAAGCGTTCTTTTGGGTCATCCAAATAACCCCCTTCTGACAGGTAGAAAACATTCTCCTAACGAAGGCATGGTTTACAGAGGACCATTAGACCATGAAGTTATGGCAAGAGAACTATTGAGAACTTACGGAAAGTAATTTCCGTTTTTTATTTTTTTATTTAAAATGTTTTTCTATATAAAACTCTAATAGTTTTTTGGCCTCTGGAATACAATCTTCATTTTCTACTCCAATTTTAGTTCTTTCTTGTAATTCTTGAAAGGTTCTTGCTCCTTCTAAAACTGCTTCTTCAATATCTTCGCTAGTTATCCCTAAAACAGGGTCTACTTTATACCTATTATCTACCCTATCATATTGGTTAGTTTTTATAAAATAATTATTAACTGCTGCTTTGAATGCTTTATCTGCTAAAACAGAACAATGAATTTTATTATTTGGGAGTCCGCCAAGTTTTTTTAGAATATTTTTTGGTTTTACTTCTAATGCTTCTTCTAAAGTCATTCCTCCGTCTTCAGTAATCATTGTAGAATACATTGAAGTTGAAGCAATTGCACTTGCACAACCAAAGGTTTGCCACTTACATTCTACTATTCTTTCTTCGTGAACTTTAATCCACATCTTCATAACATCTCCACATGCCGGAGACCCTTCTTTTCCTACTCCACTTGCTTCTTTAGAATAAATTTCTACATCTTTATCTTCTAGGAAGTTTCTTGGATTACTAAAATGATCTTTTACAATCTCAGAATAGAACCATTCTTGTCCGCCTCCTGATTGAACGTCTCCCATTTCAAATGTCCTCCTTTTTTATTGTAACTGGTGAAAACTTTCTTAATCTTTCTATTATTCCAGGCATTTTTTCAATAACATAATCTAGTTCTTCCTTAGTTGTATGTTTACTTAGGGAAAATCTTATTGACCCTTGGGCCACTTCGTATGGGCCCCCCATAGCTGAAATAACATGGCTCGGATCTAGTGATTTTGATGTGCACGCACTTCCAGAAGAGGCACATATGCCATGTTCATCTAAATCTAGTAAAATTGCTTCTCCTTCTATGTTCAAAAATGCAATATTGGCATTGTTAGGTATTCTTTTTTCAGAATCTCCGTTCAGTAATGTGTTATCTATTTTTAATAATCCTTTAATTAAATAATCCCTAAGTTTTGTTAGTCTTTTGGTGTATTCCTCTTTTCCTTCTTGTGCGATTTCTAAAGCTTTTGAAAATCCTACAATGTTTGGAATATTTTCAGTTCCAGACCTTAAATTAAATTCTTGTCCTCCCCCATGAATTAAAACTTCTAAGTTGATTCCTTTTTTTTTGTATAAACATCCAACTCCCTTTGGCCCGTAAATCTTTGAACCGTTTAAAGAGAGTAAATCCACTCCTAGTTCATTCACATCTAAAGATTCTGAGTTTGGAGCTTGACATGCATCTGTATGAAAAACTATTCCTTTTTGTTTTGCTATTTGAGAAATTTCTTTTATAGGTTGTAATGTTCCTATTTCGTTATTTGCATACATTACTGAGATTAAGATTGTATTTTCTCTTATTGCTTGTTCTATTTTATCGGTTAGAACTATTCCGTTTTCTTCTACTGGGATATGTGTAATTTCAAAACCTTGTTTAGTTAAATATTCCAATGTGTCTAAAACTGCATGATGTTCTATAGTTGTTGTAATTATATGATTTCCTTTATTTTTGTTTTTTAGAGCGTACCCTTTTAGTGCTAGGTTTATTGATTCTGTCCCTGAACCTGTAAAAATTATTTCTTCTGGTTGGCAATTTAATATTTTAGAAACTGCTTCTCTAGATTCTTTTAACGCTTTGCTTGCTTCCAATCCCTTATGGTGCATGCTTCCTGGATTTCCATATAAATTAGATGAGAAGGGTTGCATAGCTTCAGCTACCTTTTTGTCTAATGGTGTTGTTGAAGCTGTGTCTAGATAGATGGTCATTTTATTAGTTTGTTTAATTTTTTTATGATTTCTTCTATTTCTTTGTCTGTTTTTCCATGAACTTTTAATCCTTGTTCTAGCGTTTCAAACTGTGCAGCTGAACATCCAACACACATGAAACCTAAGTCAAAAAGAAACTCGGCTAGTTGGGGATATTCTGAAATTGCTTCTCCGATTATTGTATCTTTTTTTATCATTTTTTAAAACATAATGAGCATTGCTCTGGAACTTCATCGTATAATCTATGAATATCGCATATTGTTGAAGTTTTTCTTATTAAGTTGGAAATTCTATAGATTTCTTTTTGTGCTGTTGATTTGTTTTTAGTTATTTTTTCTATTGATTGATTGATTTCTTTTTGAACATTATTTTGGAACTTTGTTGTTCCCCTTTTATCTTTTACATATTGTGAGACTGCCGCAGGAGTTATGTTTAGTAAGGAAGCTATTTCTTTTTGTTTTATTCCTTTTTTTGCTAGAGCTAAAGTAAATTGTTTTCTTAGAGCGGGTAATACATATCTCACTTCTATCTCTTGTGGCATTAGTTTCATAGAAAAATTAACGATTGTTTATTTATAAGGTTTTCTAAATTATATTCTTTCCTTCTTTGTCATATATTTTAATTATTTTAACTGGACAAGATTTTGCTGCTTCTTTAAATTCTTTTAGTTCTGATTCTTCTATTTCTAATTCAAAAAATTCATCATCTGTTTCTTTTGCTCCACTTAAGTCTGCTTTTCCATCTTTTGCTATTTTAAATCTTTTTGAGAAAACTGTACATGAGGCTGCTCCGATGCATCCCTCTCTGTCGTACTTTACTTTGTATTTTGTCATTTTAGTTATTTTATTTGGTTAGAATAAAAAGGTTTTGGTTTATTTATTTTCTAAAAATCTTTCACCAATTTTGTTCCAATTTACAACATTCCAGAATGATTTTATATAATCTGGGCGCTTATTTTTATATTTGAGGTAATAGCTATGTTCCCAAACATCTAAATTTAGCAACGGAACCTTCCCATCAGTTAGTGGGGAATCTTGGTTTTTAGTTTGAATTATTTCTAATTTTTTATTGTCTAAAACTAACCATGCCCAACCAGAACCAAATAAAGTTAGTGCTGCTTCTGAAAACTTTTCTTTGAATTCATCTATTGAACCGAAAGTGTTTTCTAATTCTTTTTTTAATTCTTCTGGAATTTCTTGTTGTTCTGGAGTTAAAGATTCCCAGAAAAAAGTATGATTAATATAGCCTCCACCATTATTTCTCACTGCTTGTCTGATTTCTTCAGGAACTTCATTTATAGTGGCAATAATTTCTTCTGCAGTTTTTTCTAAAAATAATGTATTTCCTTTTCTTGCTGCATTGAATTTGTCTGTATATGCTTGATGATGTTTTGTATGATGTACTTTCATTGTTTCTTCATCAAAATGGGGTTCTAATTCAGAATACCCGTATGGTAATTTTGGTAATTGAAATTCCATTTTATATCTTCCCTATCAAGTCTAAACCTGGTTTTAGTGTTTCTTTTCCTGGTTGCCATGATGCTGGGCAAACTTGTCCACCATGCTCCTCCACAAATTGTGCTGCTTTTACTTTTCTTAATAATTCTAGTGAATTTCTTCCTATTGAATTATCATTTACCTCAAAAGCTTTCAAAATTCCGTTTGGATCTATTATGAATGTTCCCCTTAGTGCCAATCCTTCTTCAGGAATATATACATTGTATGCCTTTGTTACTTTTCCAGTTGGATCTGCAAGCATCGGATATTTTATTTTTTTAATTGTTTCTGAGTTATCATGCCATGCTTTGTGCACAAATGCTGTGTCTGTTGATATTGATAATATTTCTGTGTTTATCTTTTGAAATTCTTCATAATTATCTGCAAGTTCTCCAAGTTCTGTTGGACATACAAATGTAAAATCTGCTGGGTAAAAAACTAATACTGTCCATTTTCCTTTAAAATCAGATAATTTTATCTTTTTTATTTCATTATTATGATATGCCTCGACTTCAAAATCTGGAGCCGTTTTTCCTATTTCTAATCTTTGTTCCATTTTTTATCTCCTGTTTCCATAAACTATTATAGAAACGTCTTCTGGTTTGAAATTTTTGAATTTGTTTTTTTTAATTTTATCAACAAACTCTTTAAGTTCGTTTGTATCAAGAATTTCTCCAGTCTTTTTATCAATAAGGTGTTGGTGGTTTAAATCTTGACCATCAAATCTTACTTTTGAACTTGTTTTTATTTCTTTTATTTCTCCATTCTCTACAAGTAAATTTAAATTTCTGTAAACTGTTCCTAAGCTAATATTTGGAATTTGTTTTTTTATCTCTCCATATACTTGCTCTGCTGTAGGATGTATTTTTGTTTCTTTAAGATACATTAAAATTGCTTGTCTTTGGATTGTTTGTTTCATTTTAGTAATTATTATCATTTAGGAATTATTACTAATATATAAAGTTTTTGTTTTTATAGAGGATAGTTTTAGAGATTATCTCTCAATCAGTTTTCCTATTGCTAGATCTATTGTTTTTTCTAGTTGGGACACATCTCTAAGAAAATTAAGAGCTTCGCTCCTGTATGAAAAATTAAACGCAATATCTGCTGAATCTGCCATTCTTACTTGAGGATTTATTATATGAGGTTCACCGTGACCCTTTAAATTATATTTTGAAGCTATTTGAACTAATTGATCATTTAATCCTTGGTCAGATTTATACTCTCTTTTAGCCCAAACTGCAACAAAATAGTTTGGAAGATTTGTTCTAGTAATTAGTGGATTGTCAGGTGTCATAAAAATGGGTAGTTTAAATAGATTTAAAATACTTGCTAAATTTCAATCCCAAAGATATTTCTGATTAGGAATCCTACCCCAAAGCTAATTATTGCTACAGTTAATGATATTAATATCATTTCTAAAAATCTTGGCCAGAATTTTAGGGATTTAGCAATTGACATGTAGAATGTATATGCTGCGACTATTAAAATACCGATTCCCAACATTGCAGTTAGGGCAAGATAAATATTACTAATGAGCAAGTATGGCAGTACTAGGAATATCACTGTTACTAAATAGGTCATTCCTGTGTAAATTGCGGATTTTAATGGAGGTTTGCTTTTGTCCTCTTTTGAAGATAAATATTCTGATGCCGCCATGGAAAGTGCTGCTGCAATCCCAATTATTAGTCCAGAAACTGCTATAATTGTTTGATTTTGGAGTGCTAATGTTAAACCTGCTATGGCTCCAGTTAATTCTACCAAAGCATCATTCAATCCTAAAACCATTGAGCCAGCATATTCTACCCTTTCTTCTCTTAGCATGTTTAAAATATCTTTCTCGTGTTTATGCTCGTCTTTTATTATCCTGGTTATTCCTTTGTATTTTTTTAGTTCTTTGTACGCTTGGTAGGCTAATTGCTCGCCACGTTCCATTAATTTTAATCCAAAGGCTAACCCAAAAATGGTCGCTATTAAACTATACCATAAAATTCTTAATTTATTTGGTTTTATTTCTTTTTTTGATATAGATTTCCAATAATTATAATGTCTTAATTCGTCTTTTGCTATGTGTACAAGAACTTTTTTATTATGTTTATTCTTTGTTCTTTTAGCTAAGTTATTGTAAATATGATATTCTGTTATTTCATTTTTTTGTGCTTTGAGAATTGCGGCTAATTGCTCTTTTTTCATATTTTAATTTTATTTTGTTATTTTATAAATTTTTGCTATTCGAAACTCTTTTAATCTTTGCTGATATTGCCGAATTATGGATTTTGGCCATGCAGATACCAAAAAATATGGGGGCGGCCATCACAGCGGATCAACTATTGAAGGAGAGGTTTGCTTCCTATTTGAAGAATTGGATAATAGTAGATATTCTCATCTTGATAAAAAAGATCTTCATGCAAAAGTAAAAGAATGTCAAGAAACTGGAGATCAAAATTTACGTAGAAAAGTTATTGAAAGTCATATGAAATTAGTTCTGAACAGAGTTATGTGTTATAAGGACACTGGGGCAAGTCTTTCTGAGTTAGTTAGTGAGGGGACTATTGGGTTGAACAGGGCAGTTGACAAATATGTTGAGGAAAGGGGAGATTTTACTCTTTATGCATCTATTTGGATTGAATCATATATCTTGAATGCTCTAAGGAATTCAACTTTGGTCAGGATTCCTGGACATAGATCTGATCAATTATCAAGAGCTAGAAAGTTTATAGATAAATATTATACTTTGCATGAAAGATTTCCTACCTCTGATGAAATAATTAACACTTGCAAGGTTCCAGAAGCAATAGTGGATATTTTGGGAATAGATTATAGGGGGGCAATAAGTCTTGACACTACAAGAAAGGAGGGAGAATCCTTTCATGATTGTATTTCATTAGATAGAGTTGGTGAAGTGGAAAATAGATTATTTAACAATATGACTAAAAATAGAGACGTAGAAAAAGTACATCAGATTATTCAAAATTTAAAAAACTCTGGAGAAATAAGTGAAAGGGATTTTGATACATTCTATAGATATTACAATCCAGAAGGTAAAAAAATATCTTATAGGGAGATTGGTGAAGCATATGGAATCAGTTCTGAAAGAATTAGACAAGGACTTGAAAAGGTAAAAATAGCAGTTAGAACTGAACTTGGACTGTTTGGCAATTAGTATCAAAAGCTTTATAATGGGTTATATTATTTGGGCAACATGGTTAAACTTTTTGTTTGGGATTTTCATGGAGTTTTAGAGCAAGGTAATGAGAAAGCTGTTTTTGAAACCTCCAATATAGTTCTAGAAGAGAATGGATATTCTGAAAGATTTACAGAAGAAGATATTGGTTTTTTATACGGCCTGAAGTGGAGAGATTATTTTAAATATTTGCTTCCTGAAGAAGATGAAACAATCCACATTAATTTAGAGAATGAATGTAGTAGTCAAAGTGTAATGGATAGGGGACGGATTCTAAAACATATATCTGCAACCGCCTATTCTCATGAAATTTTGGATAAAATAGTTAGAGAAGGACATGATCAAATCCTTATTTCCAATGTTAGGGAAAGTGGTTTAGATTTTTTTATAGATTCTGTAGGTGTTAGACATTATTTTCCAAGAGGAAAAGCTTTTGCTTCTAATGGTAGCGAAAATAAAGATAAAAAACAAATCCTTAAAGAGTATATTGATAGGTCGGATATTGAATACGAAAAAATAGTAAGTATTGGAGATTCTCCAGGAGATATTGAATTGGTTGAAGAATACCCCAATAGTGTTTCTTTTTTATATTCTCATGTTGGAAAGGGTTTTAGAGATTGTAATCCCACATATAAAATTAAAGATTTAAGATGTGTTATGAGAGAAGTTATTCCTTCTGATCAGAATTAACGAATGGGATATCATCCCAATCTCTTACTTTTCTTATTTTCAAATTTTTTTCCCAAACTGCTTCTAACAAAGAGGGCTCTAATCCTAATTCTTTTCCTAATCCCATAAGAGCAACTAGGTCTTTTGGGAAACATTTTCCTCCAAATCCCCTCTCTTCTGTTATTTCTAAGTGTGAATCACTAATCCTTCTATCTGCAGTTACCATTCCTTTTACTTCATCGTAGTCTACTCCTAGAGCTTCACAAAATTCAAACATTTCATTTGCAAAAGTTACTTTGGTTGCTAAGTATAAATTTGCAGCATATTTTACTAGTTCTGCGGTTGTTGAATCTGTCATGAACATTGGAACATGTGGTATTTTTTTTCTATATAATTGGGCCACTCTTGCTAATACTTCCTCTTGGTCTGCCCCTATAACTGTTCTATCTGGATTTACAAAATCTTCTAAATGGTGTTTTTCTCTTAAAAATTCTGGATTAAAGCAGAAGTTTACATCAGGATATTGATTTGAATAGTTTTTTGTTGTCCCTGGAACAACTGTGGATTTTATTATAACTACTTTATCCGTATTATTTGCATATCCAGATATTCCCCTAATACTTTCATCCATTATTGAAAGATCTATTTTCATTTCATCGCTTTTGTAGGGGGTTGGCAAGCATACAAAAATTAATTCTGAGGATTTTACTGCATCTTCTAGAGTACCTATTTCTTTGTACTTATCATAAATTTTTATATTGTTGTCGTCTTTAAATCCATATTCGACCGCTGTTCCTACAAATCCATATCCTACAATCCCTATATTTGCCATTAGATTTTGGAAATTTTGTTTAGTATTTAAATCTTTAGGAAGAAAATTCTTTAAGTTTCTTTAATTTTCCAAATTTGTATACTTTATCTTCAATTATGTAAACTTCGAAATTGTTTAAATCCTTTTTTAGGAATGGGGAAAGTGTTTTTTGCTTTGTTACATCTGATCCTTGTTGCATTAAGTTAAAAGAAGGCATTACAATTAAAGTGTGTCTCTTGTATTTCCCTTTTAGAAAACATTTGAATTTTTGAGTGGATTTTTCTTCAAATGATATTGCTGGATGCTCGTGACCTATGATTATTGTTTTATTTAGTTTTTTTGGAATTTTATGACCGTGTGTTATTAATATATTGCCTGTTTCGTATTTTTCTATTAGTTTCACATTCTTCTTTTCTGCTATTGGTCCTAAGATATTATCATGATTCCCTTTTATTAGAAGGATTTTTTTGTTTTTGAAGAAATCTATTAGGTCAATTACTTGTTTCCATTCTGTTTTTGATATTGTTCCAAATTCATGTTTTAAATCTCCGTTGATTATTATTAATTCTGGTTGTACTTTTTTTAAGATTAATTTTAGTCTTTTTATGATGTCTTCAAATTGAAATCTTGGAACTAAAACTCCTTGTTTATTTAGAGATTCTTCGTAACCTAGATGTAAATCTGAGATAATTAAGATTTTTTCTTTTTTTAGGTATAGGGCAAGGTCAATTATTTCTATGTTTTTTTGTATTTCCATATTATTCTTGAAATTGATAATACTTTTAAAGGTTAAGATTGTTAGATCTTCTAAAATGATGCAAGAAGATAATTCAAAAATAAGTGAAAAAACCTTGGATATTAGAAGGGCAATTGATTCTTTAAGAGAAGAAATGGAAGCTGTGGATTATTACAATCAAAGGGCAAATGCTACAAAGGATGAAAATCTGAAGAAGATTTTGTTGCATAACGCCAAGGAAGAAAAAGAACATGTTGCAATGTTGATTGAATGGTTGAGACAGAATGATGATGAATTTTCCAAAGAATTGAAAGATTATTTATTTTCTGAAGAGAAAGATATTGCTGCAAAAGAGCATTAATTTTTTATTAAAAAAACTTATAAGTTCTTTATTCTAGTTAATTTTATGAATTTCAAAAAAATTATGAGAAAGGAGAAGTTTTTGTGGCATAGACATTTTATTCCTTCTCTGATTGCTGGAGTTTTAGTAGGAATAATTTCATTTTTATATCAAGCTACTGTTTCGAACATATTATTATTTTCTAGTGTTGGCGCTTCTGCTTTAATCTTAACTAACTCTCAAAGCCATCATTTAACAAAATTGAGAACTACAATTGTTGCTTATGTTTTAGCTAGCTTTGTGGCTTTGGGAATATATTATTTGAATAAATTTATTGTTATTTCTTTATCTTTGAATATAATTTTGATTGTATTTTTGACGGGCATTATTATGTTTTTAGCCAATTCATTTCATCCGCCAGCTGTTTCTGCAGCTTTAGCGTTTATTGTTCTTGAGAAGAATATTTCTGATTTATTGTTTTTATTGTTGAGTGTTGTTATTTTGTTAATTTTTGTCAGGTTTTTAACATATACTTTATCGCAACATTTGACTGTAAAGGAGTTTAAGAGAGAGTTTAAAAAGGAATTTAAGTAGTTTTCTTATTTCTCAAAAAACTTAAACTTATACTCTTCATAAATATTTAAGGGAGTGTAATCAGAAACTATATCTGGGAACGTATTTAGAAAATCTCGTATTACTTCTCTAAAATGATTTGTATCTTTAACTTCTATATCCAATTCTAATTGCCAAGGGCCTAAAGTATTTACTAAGTAAACTATGTTTGGATGTTGTAAACAGTATTCTTGAATTTGTTTCTCTTTTTCTTTTGTTAAATTTTTTAATGTTACTAAAACTTTGTAAAATTCCCCAATTAATTTGTTTACATTTGGCCAGATCATATAGTGTTCGATTATTCCGGACTTTTCTAAAGATTTTATTCTTTGTATTATTGCATCTGGAGAAAGATTAAGTTTTTTTGCTATTTCTACTGAAGAAACTCTTGTGTTTTTTGAGAGCTCGTTTAGTATTTCTAGGTTTGTTTCGTCTAGTTTTGTTTCTTGTAGTTCTTCTCCCCATTTAATTTTTCTTTCTGTGGTTGCTTTTTTGTCTATTAGATAATCCCTGTAGAAGTGCATGGCTGATAAAATGGTCGC
Organism: Candidatus Woesearchaeota archaeon; assembly: GCA_964471565.1. Classification (GTDB taxonomy): domain Archaea; phylum Nanobdellota; class Nanobdellia; order SCGC-AAA011-G17; family PNOQ01; genus JABIBT01. The sequence continues at coordinate 40,468 of CAYYFK010000005.1, forward strand.
GTTATCTTGTTGCAGTATAAATTGATTGTATTTATTTGTTATTTCTCTTAAGATGTTGTTTAATTCTTGCATATTTTTTGCTTTTGGTCCGAAAATTAGTGAGTATTTTCCATCACAAGAAGCTACCCAGGCTATGTCTTTGTTATTTTTTAGATCATTTATTAGTTCTTTTTCTTGGGTTTCAGTTATGTTGTGTAATTTTATGTAGATTTTAGTGAAGAAGTAGTTTAATTTAGACATGTTTGTTACAGTTAGAAAGTCTCTTAGGATTCCTTCTTTTTTGTATTTGTTTAGTCTATATAGGATTGATTCTCTTGATAGGTTTGCTATTTTAGCTATTTTTGATAGGGGTTGCTTTGCGTTCTTATCTAGCTCGTAAAGTATGATTTTGTCTTTTTTGTCCATTTTACAAAAGTTTTTTCATTTCAAAAACAAATTCTTTTGATCTTTTTAATGATGTTAGTGCCTTAGTTTTCTTTATTTTTTCATCCATTTGATATTGGAATTTAGAGCGTTTTTCTCTTTCATAATCAAGATATTTCAGTATCTCGTCTGTTTTTGTTGATATCAATTCAAGTGCTTCTTCTTTTGTGTTTTCGTATTCTTCTAGTAACTCTTTTTTTAATTTATCTTTTATGAAAACAATTAGAGAGTCGCTTGCTACCTTGTGACTTATTCTGTCCCCAATTTTATACCCAATATTCAAAAGTACTGCATTTACTATGTAGTACATTGCATAATAGGAGGAGACTATTACCCACAAGTAGGGTTTGAAATTTTCATCTTCTAAGTTTAACAATTTTTGAGCTGTTTTTAAAGATAGTTCGCTATTTTCGAGATACATCTGTTTTGCCGTTTCATTTTTTTGTTTTTTTAATAAACCCTCTTCTAAGTAATTGTTTACGTTTGATTCTGCTTCCTTTATTCTTTTTTTATCGAGCATCTTTTAGTTTGTAGTAGTTTTCTATTCCATAAAGTATTATATTATTTTTTATTGCTTCTTTAACTACGTTTTTTTGTTCGGAGTTTTTCATCCTTATGAAGTCTTTTTCTGTAAGCGTTATTGTATGTATTTTTAATGGGAGTGTTGAGAGTATTTCTTGCAAATTTTTTTCAAAGTTATTTTCATTTGAGATAAACATCAAATCTATGTCTGATGTATTTGTTTGTTTGTTTTTTGCATAAGATCCGAATAATAAGAGGATATAGAAACTTGTTTTTAATTTTAATTCTTTGACTAGTTGTTTTATATTTGAATTGTTTAGAATTGAGTTTCTTCTTTCATTTTCTGCCTTGTATATCTCTATTCCATAATAATTATTTAATGAACATAGTCTGCTTTTACCTATTATTTTTGAGGAGATTATATTCTTTTTTATCAATCTAGTTATTGCTGTGTGTGTTATTTTGTAGTCTGATTTTATCTCCTTAGAGAGCTCTCTAATTGTTTTAGGTTGCTTTTTTTCTATGAATTGTTTTATTATTTTGTTTTCTGTTTCCATATGTATTTTAATACATTATATTATGTATTTAAGTCTTTTGATTCTTTTGTTATTAATTAAAGTTGGTTTTATTTTATAAATATATCGGTTTTCATTAAAATTTAACTAAATAGTTTAATATATGTTTGTTATCACTATATAGTTATAAGTCATTACCTCAGACTTAAAAGAGGTGGAGATGATAAAATGGAAATCATAAAAAAATATGAAATTAAGCCAGGAGCGCAGCTTAAGGGAGCAGATCTCAGAGGAATTGTTGTATATCGTGGTTCTAATCTAGATGGCACAATTTTTGTGGGGGCAAATTTGGAGGGTGCTAGGATGGATATGGTTTCACTTAAGGGAGCCAATTTCAGGAGAGCAAATCTTGAAGGTGCCACTTTTAGAGATACTACCCTGGATAATGCCAATTTTGATGGGGCAAGGTTGTATGATTCCAATTTAAGACTTGCTTCTCTCAGAGGTGTAAGTATGTGGGGTGCTAAACTTATCGGAACAGATCTTAACTGTGCAAATTTAGAAGGGGCAAATCTTGAAGGTGCTGATTTATCTTCTGAGTATACTGGTTGGGCAACAGACCTTAGTTATGCAAATTTAGAAGGGGCAAATTTAACTCGGGCCAATCTTGATGGTGTAATCCTATACGGTTCAAAAATGAACTCTAAAACAAGATTGGATGGGGCGACTATAGATGATGGTGAAGGAAATTTGTATGTTTTAAGAGAGAATGCGGAGGGTGAATGAAAATGAAAATAACAAAAGAATATGAAATTAAGCCGGGAGCGCAGCTTAAGGGGGCGGATCTTGGGGGTGCGGATCTTAGGTATGAGTATCTTAGGAGGGCTAATCTTATATACGCGAAACTTGGGGGTGCGGATCTTGAGA
>CAYYFK010000006.1:0-39854 GCA_964471565.1 Candidatus Woesearchaeota archaeon
ACAAACAGCACTACAACAGAAACAAATCAAACAGGTGTAAATGAAACTAATACAACAGAAACTAACGAAACGAATACATCCACGACAGAAGAAGTAACGTGTTATTTTGATAATGAGTGTAATGGAACTACAACCACAACATATTCTTGTATAGAAGATGAAATTTGGAAAGAAATAATAGTCCCTACATGTTTCAATCCTGGAGAATTGAACTCATTTTGTAGCGAGATTATTGGATCCGAATCAACAGAAGCTTGTTCACATGGGTGCAATGATACAAATTCTTCCAACATAGTTTGTAATACTGATGGTTAATTCTTTATTTTAATAGTCCAGACAGCCCCATAGCTCTTTCCATTCTAGTTACTCCTATTCCTGCACCAAATCTAGGAAACATAGACAAGGACAAATAATCTTCCAATTCTTCCATTACTCTTTTTTCTCCAAATTTTTCGAATAATAGAGAACTATATTTTCCTTCTGAAATACCAAGAAAATTCTCTCTCATTTCATCTACATTAATTGATCTTTCGGCACTTCCTATTGTTTCCATTCCATGAAGTAAAACATCTACTTTATTGAAAATTCCATTTTCATAATGTTTCATATTCCAAAAGGGATGAGTCCTCTGAGGAAATTTCTCCAAGATAACGCTAGTTCCATAATCTTTTCCTATTATTTCTTCGCAATCATCATCTATCTCTCTAACATCATATTTTTGACACATTTCTTCATAGTCTACAGTCACAGGTTCAGGAAATCCTAAATGTATTAGAAGTTCGCTTTCCAAATTCTTCAAAGCTTCCATATCTCCCTTAGCCTCGAATTCAAACATAGGAAATATTTTGTCATGTCTTCCTGGTTTTGGATTTGGTTCATCTCTATAACTAGTTGTTTGACAAAAAACGCCAGAAACATCTGGATTTCTCAACAATTCATATTCAAGCCACATTTGTCCAGTTTGAGGCAAAGGATATTTAATTCCGCCAAAAATAAATGGGGAAATTGTGCTTGGATCCTCACAGGCAGCTAAAATTGAGAGTCTCGATTGCGCAGGCACTTCAACAAAACCTTTAATATCTTGAAAAAAAGTTCGCAACCGTTTTGTTATTTGGTTGTATGATTTAATATTTTCCATTAAAAAAATAAAATTACAATATCTGTTTAAATATATTTAGAAGGTAAAATATAAACTTTAATCTAACGATATATTAATAAACTAAAAAATTCCATGTTAGATTTTCTTAACCAAACCATTTTCCTAAATCCTCTTGCTTTTCTGGATCTTTTCCAAATACACTCTCAACTCTTTTATTTAGTAACTCAATTGCTTGTTGGGAATAGTGTGGTAAATTATATTGTTTAGCTAAAAATAATATATGTAATAAATATTTAGTAACAGACCCTTCTGAAATTGTAAATAATAACTTGCCATTACATTTAGTACATTTTCCGATTAATGGAGGTCTCCTAAATTTCTCATTACATTCTACACATCTAAATTGTTGCATACTAAATTTACGAAGATTACCTTTCAAATCTCGAATAAAATGCCTTTCTATAACCAATCTAGCCACATCATCCTTATCCACTGCTCTAATTTTTGAGGCCAAATACATTTGACCATCTACTTTTTCTTTCATAGTAGGAAGTAATTTATACGCACTACACAAAACGCCAGAATTAATGTTAGATGTTTTATGTGTAAATCCAAACCCTGTATATGGTTCTCCTTTATCAATATTAGTTTGAACTGTATCTATTTTTACATCCCAAGGATACTTATATTTTTCACATGCATTATAAAATTCTAGAGGATATTCCCAAGCAACGCCCATACTATAAACCTGATCATCTACTTCAGTAGGCAAGAGATGGGAAGTCAAAACTAGGGGTTCATCTTGTGTTGCCCCTCTATGTCCTCCCAATAACTTCCTAGAAAAATTTAACAGTGCATCCATTAAAAGCATTATACCTGCCTCATCACCATCACAATCCCTTCTCATAATAGAATGTAAATAAGGATGAGCTACCAATCCTTGCATTTTAGAAAATCCGATTATTCTACAAACTATTCCAGCACAAGTATGGGGGCTTAAACCAACAACCATATGCCCAACTAAATCCATTCTTTCCTTTAAATTATAAAACTTTTTTACTCCATAAAGTTTTTCCAATAACTCATCTATAAATTTGGTTACTTTAAATAAAATAACGTCTGCTCCTTCATCTGGGGAATCTGGAGAAGCAGGCAATATTACATCCTGTGGTTTCAGCTCTAATATTTGCTCATTAGAAACTAATTCTTTTCCATATATATCTTTTTCATATCCCAATTCTTTTAATTTATCAACAGAAGTTTTAATTTCCTGTGGTTTAAAATGGGTTAGTGCCATTTCAGTCATATCATATCTTGTAGTCCCATCTTTGTTTACGTAAATATTATGAACAGACCTGAGAATTCCTTTTACTATATTTTCAGGGATATGATCTTTATTAGATGTCCCTCTTATTCCCTTAACCAAAGGAGGTAACTCAGTGAGATTTAATTTATTCATAGCAAAATTCAAATATTCTTTTATATCTATTTCTTGCTTTTTATAGGGTTGGCTAATTGAAATATTTCCATTTACAGGGGCATGTTTAGAACATGTTTTTTCTTCTGATGATTCATCACATTCTCTACAATAAAACATTTTTTTTGTATTGGAAGATTCACAATAGCCACACTTAGAATAAACTCCCTGTTTATTACAGTCTTGGCAAATGTAAATTGGAAAATCAGATACAACTCTTCCCATTTCTAAGGCAGATTGGAACGATCTCAACCTTCCTCCTTCTTCTCCAATTGGAAATAAAGAATGTGGGCTGCCTGTCATTTTTCTCATTTTAGCTTTCTCAGGTCTTCCCATTCTCGCCCCTATAAAAATTCCAGATTTATCTTTTATAATAGAATCTGAAAATTTATTTATTATTGCAAGAATATCTTTTTTATCAGATGTGTATTCAACCATATTTTTAAAATCAGAATTTTTTTCATACAATCCAAAGTTTAACATTAAAGAAATTGCCCAATCTCCAGTAATCAAAATATGTTCATTATGTACCATTGAATGAGGGATCCCCAATAATTCAAGTATTCTTTTTGGAGATTCATAACCTTCAAAAGAATAATCTAGCGGTAGAATAATTTTTCTTTCTTCTTTTTTTATCACAGATCTTGACAGCCAATGAGTGAGGACTAAAAATTCTTTATTATTGACAGCATTCCAATGAAATATATATCTAGGGTGAAGGGGTATTTTAAAAATTGAAGATATTAGAAAACAGTCCTCTGCAGACAATTTTGTTGTTAGAGGATCACTAAATAATTCTTTAATTTTAGGTAGAGAAATATTTGTCAGTTTGCTAATTTCTTCGGGAGATTTATTTTTTGCTTCTAACTCTTTAAACCACCATTCTTCGCAGTATCCAGGAGGATATAACATAGACCCCCTATCCAAAAAATCACCATAATCTATTAGTATGTCCCCAAGATATAATACTTCTTCAACCTTACTATTAAATTTTCTAGCTGTGTCTTCATCCTCAAACCTCATCACTTCTCCTCCTTTCAATTTAACAATTGGGCCTTCTATAGAATCACAAGAAATGACAGTATCTCCTTTTTTAGGGCGCTCGGGTTTAAGTTGTGTTCCTGAAGCAACATAATTATCCAATACTACTAGTGTGGCTGGATGTAATCCATCAACTGAGAATCCAGACATTCTAGATCTTCCATACCTTAGCCTAAATCCTCCATGTTTCAAAGGATGGCCAAATACAGGCCTCCCAGCTACAATGTCTTTAATAAATCCAAAATCTGGCAATACTTTATCTTTATCTGAATCTGCTTTAAGTGTACTTTTAGATCTTGTTTTCTCCTGAAGTTTAATAAACCCTTCAACAAATTTCCAATCTTCCATCCCAACACGATCACACCATTTAGAAAATTTTCCCCAAAATTTTTTCCATTTTAAAGCTAAAGATTCTCCATATACCAAACAAAAACCATTTCTAAGAATATTTGTACTTACCCTTGGAAGGTCTTTATAATTTGGAACCTCTAACCTTTCGCTTCCATCTCCTTCAATTTGTAAAGGGAGGTTTGTTGTAATGTAAGTAGCTTCTTCTTGAGAGGGCATATATTGTAAATTTGTAATTCTATCATGAAAAAAATCCAATTCAGAAAAAGTTCTATTTATTTCATTCTCTGTAGGATCATAAGGAAGATAACCCATCTTTCTACGTACATAATCTGCACATGCAACAAAAAAACAAGTAGCGGTAGTACCTGCACTACGAATTGGTCCTCCAAAATAAAGTGCAAAATATTTTCCCTTTCCATCCATCCTATCTTTTAATTCTAATCTAACAAATCCTTCCAATGGAGAAGCAACTACGCCATTAGTTATATATGCTAAACCAACTCTTAATCCTACTTCCATTGCCTCTTTTTCACTATCAAACTTACAAAATTTTTGTTTTGCAACTTCTTCAGCCAAGAAAAAAGCAATTATTGGATGTTGAGTTCCATGTTCTTTTTCTAACTCTAATATTCGCTCACTTACTCCAGAACCAGATATTTGAGGAGCAGCAACACTAATTAATCCTTCAACTCTTTCAGCCATATTTTGAGCTAATGGAATTTCAACTTCATTAACCGGGTCAAACCCCTTAGCTTTAGCTTCACCTGCAATATGGTAGGCCCCTTTAATATATTTATCAAAGGATTCTAAATACTTCTTTATCATTTGTTCTGCCATTTTAATCACAAAATTTCATTAATTTTACATCTCTTGTTTTAAGATTTATTATTGGTACTCTTCCTGGTTCTGGATGATGACCTACTTTATCCTGAAAAGATGTCCTACTCTGCCAACAACTTCCAGATATCATTGTTGTTTTTCCATAATTACTTATACTTGTTTTATGTATGTGCCCCGATGCAAAAAAATCTGGGACTTTATCAATTATTAAATTATCTTCATCAATGTCAATAATTATTGGTGTAGATCCATGAGAAGGGGCCAAATGTCTTTTCTGTAATAAAAACTTCATAACCAAATCTCCTCTATCATACCCTCCACCGAAACGAATACTTTCTATTTGATCTATATAATAATCAAACGAATAACCATGATATAAGAGTACATCAAAACCGGAAAATCCATTATAAGAACCAATATTTATCATTGAAGGATTGGAAACTAATGTAGTATTTTTTAGATTATATAAACTCTCAGCTAGTTCTTTATCAAATGCGAGTTGTGGTTCAGCTAAACGTATTGCATCGTGATTTCCAGGACAAATAAAAATTTGAACATCTTTTCTAATCATACTCAATAAATCTGCACATAATTTATATTGTTCTTTTAAATCAAAAACATTTAACTCCTTTTCTTGATTTGGGTAAATCCCAATTCCATCTACAATATCTCCAATAACAAAAAGATATTTCACAGATTTGGCCATCTCTTTCTGTTCGGAAGATCCTGTCTCTCCATTTATCCATTTTATAAAATCTAAAAATTGATTTTCTAAAAACATTTTAGAACCAACATGTAAATCTGAAATAAATGCCGCATATTCTTCTTTCTCAGATTTCTTCATTTCAGTGCCACCCAAAGTAACATCCGGAAAAAATATTTCGTCAGCAAATATTATCTTTTCACCATTAGATCCCTTTACCCCAATAACTTCATCTAAAACAATATTTTTACATTTCTCAAATAATTCTGGTTTATTATTATTTATCAATACACTAATAGTTCCGGTATTATCTTCTATAGTTAAAATTATATTATTATTCTTTGTATTTCTTTTATCATAAACCAATCCTATAGTAGAGACACTATCCCTTTCTCTTTTTGAAATAATTCTATTTATAGATAATGGAGCAATCAAAGAATTTCTATTTTGTAAAATTTTCTTTAAAGTATTATATCTATTTGTATAGTGGGTTATAAAATCTTGAACATTTACTTTTTGAGGCTTTTTATTATAAGATTTAACTATATTAGTTGAACCAATACATTCATTTTTTATATTTTTTTCTTCAATTAATGGTTTTTCTATCTCTGTAGTTTTACTCAACAATTTATCCATCATATTTTTATTAAAAACTAATAATTCCCCAGAAGGATTAATATCTAGGTTTTTTTCTAAAAAATTTATATCTACTTCAATTCCTTCTATTAATTCGGGTGTTATCAAATATCCTTTATCTAAAAATAATTTAATAATTTGTTTTATAGGCTCAACCATTTTCTAAGACCCTCCTTTATATCTGGGATCTCAGAATCAGATATAGTCATACTAATTTCTCTAGTTCTTCCATATCTACCTTTACTTATTACTTTGGCATTAATTATTCCTAACATATCTAACTCAGCTATCAAATCAGACATTCTTCTTTGTGTTAATGGTTTTAGACCTACATCGGAAGATAATTTTTTATATAGATTATATACATCTCCTGTAAATATCTTAGAATTAATTTTCCCATGCAAATTAAAAGTCGCCAAGAGTACCAATTGAGATTGTTTTGGTAAAGTACTTACAACATCAGATATCAAATCTCTCTCTATCTTTTCTTCTGCTTTATCAATGTGTTTTATTAATAATCTCTCAGAATTTTCTCTCTCTGCTAGTTCTCCAGCAACTCTTAATAAATCTAATGCCCTTCTTGCATCTCCATGTTCTCTAGCAGCCAATGCTGCACATTTTTCAATAGCTCCCTGTTCAATAGTTTTTTCCTTAAACGCTTTCTTTGATCTTTCATTCAATATATCTTGTAATTGTAATGCATTATATGAAGGAAAATTTATGTCTTCTTCTGTCAAAGAAGATTTAATTCTTGGATCTAAATCATTTGCAAATCTTAGATCATTAGAAATACCTACAAAAGTTATTTGTGTATTTTTCAACTCAGAATTCAGTCTTGTAAGATTATATAATATTTCATCTCCTGCTTTTTTAATTAATTGATCTATTTCATCTAATATTAATATTATATTTTGATTTTTTTTATCTATACTTTCTATAAATATTCTATATATTTCATCTGTTGGAAGTCCCGTAATAGGAACATTTTGTCCAAATTGTCTAGCCAAAGTAGCAATAAGTCTATATTCTGTATCTGCAACTTTTTTTAATTTACAATTAAGATAAAATATTTTTAAACCGACTTTTTTAGAAGTAGAAACTTTCTCAAGCTTGTCTTTTACATGTAAAACTGAAAGTGTCTTTCCTGTACCTGTTTTACCATATAAAAACAAATTAGATGGTTTTTCCTTTCTCAATGCAGGAGCCATCATACTTGCAATTTCTTTTATTTCTTTCTCTCTATGAGGAATATTATTAGGAGTATAACTAGATTGCAATACTTTCTTATCTTCAAATAAACCTTTCTTTTCTAAATAATTCTCAAAAAATTTATTTATATCTGATTTTACCATTTTTAATTCAAATTACAATTATATAAGTTATAAATATTACTATACTTAAAAATAGAGACACAGACCTATATTTCATATGGAAACAAAAATTTAAAAATTTAAAAATTTTTGCCCTTCATTTCCTATAGAATTATCAATAATTATATATTATATATTGTATATATTATATAATAATATAATATAATATAATAAAACTTAAAAATAAAAATTAAAATGAAAAATTCAAATTTCAATGTTTCAGAACTTCTAATAATAAAATATAAGTAATTAATAAAATAATAATAATAATATAAATATAATAACATATCTTATACTATTAAACTAAATAAAAATTATAGTTCCAATCGAAAAATTTTAAATTTCTTCAAAAAGTATAACTCCAATAGAAATATAGGTGAGGGGGTCAACAATAACAATTGATAAGTTTTATATACTATTATATTCAATAATTGATTTATGGATTTATTATTAATAGGAATAACATTAATAGTAGGTATAATTCTCATAGAGGTATCTAAACATATATTCACAAGGACCATTCTTAAATTTGTTGTGATATTAATAGTAGGACTTATTATATTTTTTTCAGTATTAAGTACTTTAGACCAAGAAGTAATTAACAAAACAGATAATGGATATGTACAAACAGGAGCAGCAATAATAGAAGAAGTTAATGATAAACCTTTGATTATAGATATCAAAGAAAAAACTAAATCGTTTCTTTTGGATATCAAAGAAAAAATAATGAACAATTATGATTAAGAAAATTTTATAAAGAACACATCACTTCCTATTTCATTGGAGGACCTTCAAGATGACAAATAATGATAAAAGATATTCAAAACAGCTTCTAGGAAAAACAATTGTAAGTAAAACAGGAAAAAGATTTGGTGAATTAGGAAATCTTCATTTTGAAACAAAAACAGGTGAATTATTGCAGTTAGAATTAAAAAATCCTACCTCTCTAGCAAATGGTTTGGATTTAGAGAGGGACGAAGAAGGCAACATCTTAATACCCTATAGTGCAGTTATCGCCATTGGGGATTTTGTAGTTGTATCAGAAGAAGATATTATTTAATTTTTTATTCTCTTTTATTTATTTAAAATGTCTAAAATCCTAAAATCTACAAAAGATATAAAAGTTCATGATAAGGTATATGATCAAGTTATAGGACAAGAAAAAGCATTAGAAGTAGTAAAAAAGGCAGCAAAACAGAGAAGACATGTATTACTAATAGGAGAACCAGGTACAGGAAAATCTATGCTTGGTCAAGCTTTAGCAGAATTATTGCCCAAAGAAAATTTAAAAGATATTATTTCCTTAAATAATCCTGAGGATGAAAACGTTCCAAAAATACAATCTGTCTTTCCAGGAAAAGGAAAAGAATTAATAAATAATCTTAGATTAGAACAAATAACTTCTCTGAAAAGTAAAAATATTATTTTTATTATACTTATAATTTTAACTATATTTTCTCCTTGGTGGATTAGAAATCAATATGGAGATATTATGGGTGCAGCATCATTGATAGGATCTATGATATTATTAGCAATTTTTGTTATATTTTTTAATTTAAGTAAAAAAATGAAATCAAGTGAAAAAGGATTACCAAAATTAATTATTAATCATAAAAATACTATTCAACCTCCATTTTTAGATGCCACAGGATCTCATGCCGGGGCCCTATTGGGAGATGTATTGCATGATCCATTTCAATCAGGAGGATTAGGTACACCTGCACATGAAAGAGTCGTTCCAGGAATAATACATAGGGCAAACAAAGGAGTTTTATTTATTGATGAAATTGCCACATTAAGACCAGAAACTCAGCAAGAGTTATTAACAGCGTTACAAGAAAAAAAATATTCTATAACTGGACAATCAGAGAGATCGGCGGGAGCAATGGTAAGGACAGAACCAGTTCCATGTGATTTTATTTTAGTAGCTGCAGGAAACTTAGAAACGGTTCAATCTATGCATCCTGCATTAAGATCAAGGATTAGAGGGTATGGCTATGAAGTGTATATGAACAATGATATGCCAAATACAATGGAAAACAGAAAAAAAATTGCTGTTTTTGTAGCTCAAGAAATAAAAAAAGATGGAAAAATACCTCCATTTTCAAGTGATGCAATAAAGGAAATAATAAATGAAGCAAAACGTAGATCAAACAAAGCCAATAGATTAACATTACATTTGAGAGACCTAGGAGGATTAGTAAGAGCAGCAGGAGATATAGCAACAGAAGAGAATTCCAAATTAGTAGAACCAGTTCATATAACTAAAGCAAAAAAATATGCAAAAACTCTTGAACATCAACTAGCTGATAAATATATAGAAACAAAAAAAGAGTATGAAATAATAAAAACAAAAGGATCCCTTATAGGCAGGGTTAATGGGTTAGCAGTTTTAGGGACATCGCCACATTTCTCTGGATTAGTACTTCCAATAGAATCTGAAGTTACCCCAGGAGGAAAAAAGGCAGAATTCATAGCAACAGGCTCTCTAGGAAACATAGCAAAAGAAGCAATAAAAAATGTTTCAGCAATTATCATGAAATATTTTGGAGAAGATATAAAAGAAAAATATGATATTTATGTTCAATTTCTACAGACACATGAAGGAGTTGAGGGAGACTCCGCTTCAATAGCAGTCGCCACAGCAATTATTTCTGCACTAAAAAAGATACCCATAAGACAAGATACTGCCATGACAGGTTCTTTATCAGTCAGAGGAGATGTTTTAGCAATAGGGGGAGTTAATTCAAAAGTAGAAGCGGCAATTGAAGCAGGACTAAAACAAGTAGTAATTCCAAAATCTAATGAAAATGATATAAATATTCCAAAAGAGAAAAGAGCGAAAATAAAAATAATACCAGTCACCAATATAAAAGAAGTTTTACAACATACATTAGATTTAAGAAAAAACAAAAACTTCTTAAGGAAGTTTAAATAAATTCTAAAATAATGAATTATAGAAAAAAAGTAATTCTGGCACTAAGTAGAGAAACAAAGGAGAAGTTAAACGAAAACATGTTAGAATTGCCTCCAAATGAAAGTTTGGGAGACTATGCATTCCCATGTTACATTCTTAGTAAAAAATTAAAAAAGTCTCCAATAGAGATAGCTAAAAAATTAGAGAATTTAAAGTTTCCAACAATTATTGAGAAAACAAAGGCAGTAGGACCATATTTGAACATATACCTAAACAGAAAACAAATCATCAAAGAAATATTCAAAGAAAAAGAAAATTATGGAAAAGGCAATAAAAAAGAAAAAGCAATGATAGAATTTTCTAATCCAAATCCCTTTAAGGGATTCCATATAGGACATTTAAGGAATACAGTTTTAGGAGAAAGCATTTCTAGGTTATTAAAATTTCAAGGAAATAAAGTAATCCCTGTGAACTATTATAATGATACAGGAAAACACGTTGCTAAATGCTTGTGGGGACTAGAAAATCTTAAAGTTCCAAAACCAGAAGATAATGATTTAGGAGAGTGGCTAGGAAATATTTATTCAATGGCATCAATAAAAGGAAAAGAAGAAGATTTTAGTATTATTCACCAAAAATTAGAGAAAAAAGATAAAAAATATTTGAAACTGTTTAAACAGGGGTTAAAATGGAGTGAAGAACATTTTGATAATATTTACAATGATTTAAACATAAACTTTTCAAAAATATATTATGATTCAAATTACCTCAATACTGGAAAAAAGATTGTCACTGAGCTCTTGAAAAAGAAAATAGCAAAAACCGATGAAGGGGCAATAATATCAAATTTAGAAAAATATAAACTAAATACATTAATATTAATGAGATCAGATGGAACCTCAATGTATATAACAAAAGATCTTTCAATGGCAATAGACAGAATTAATAAATTCAAATTAGATAGCTCTATATATGTTGTAGGGAGTGAACAAAAACTCCACTTTCAGCAACTCTTTAAATTATTGGAGTTATATGGATATAAACAAGCAAAAAAATGTTATCACCTTTCATATGGCCTTGTTAATCTACCTGAAGGAAGCATGTCCTCAAGATCAGGAAATATTGTTCTGTATAAAGATCTAAAAAGAAAATTGCTAAAGCTATTAGATGAAGAAATAAGTAAGAGACACAAAAAGAAATCTAAATCAGAAAAACAAAAAATAAAAGAAGATATATTTTCAGCAGCAATAAGGTTTGACATGGTTCTTCCAGACACAAACAAAGAGATAACATTTGATATAAAAAAATCAATTTGTTTTGAGGGAGACACCGGTCCATATATTCAATATGCACATACCAGGGCAAGCTCAATACTAAAAAAATCCAAAGAGAAAATTTCAGACAAGATAAAGTATAATTTATTATCAAAACCAGAAGAACAAAACTTAATTTCTAAATTGGCATTATTCCCAGAAATAACAAAGAATGCTGCAGAGCAACATAAACCAAATCTAATTGCACAATATTTATTGAAACTATCTCACCTTTTTAGTGATTTTTATCATAATTGCCCATGTATATCAGAAGATAAAGAACTAGAGAAAGCAAGACTACTTTTAGTTTTCTGTACAAAACAAGTATTATTTTCTGGATTATATCTTTTAGGAATAAATTCTCCAGAAGAAATGTAGAAACACTTATAAATGAATCAAGGGTCCTTTATCTTGGTGATGCGTAATGCCAATAATAGGATTAAACTTTGATAAAATCGGTGCGAAGAAAGATAACAAGATAACAGGCAAATTACAAATAAAAAACAACATTAAGATAAGTTCAGTAGATCAAGAAAAATTATCTTTAAGTAATTCGGAAAACATTCTAAAAATAAGTTTTGAGTTCAAAGTAGCATATGAACCAAAGATAGGTGGAATCCAAATAAATGGACATATCCTTTATATGGAGGAACCAAAGAAAATTGATGAAATAACTAAATTCTGGAAAAAGAACAAAGGTCTTCCAAAAGAGCTATCTGCACAAGTAATAAACGCAATTTTGTCAAGATGTAATATTAAATCACTAATGCTTAGCCAAGATGTAAATTTGCCTCCAAATATAAAATTACCAATGGCAAAAGTAAATTAAAAGAACTCTTTCAACTCTTTTCTTTCTTTTTGACGCTTTTGTGCTTCTTCCCAATCGCACCTTTCTTCCTTCATTATCTTCAAAATTTTTATCTCTTTATTCACTGTATTAAGTAATTCGTTTATTCCATTTATATATATTCTCTACTTTGATTATAACAGTTTTCATCTATATATTGTAACCCGATACCACTCTAAGAGTAAAAAGGAGTTTTGACTAATGAAGTAACAAATTATTTTTTTAGATGATTTATCAATTTGTTTTTATCTCTTCCAGAGACCTCCTTCCCCCACAATACAAACAATCTATTGATTTTATTCCAATACTTTTTAGGAGCAATTTTTTGTAATTCTAACTCTGTTTCATAAGGTGTTTTGGTTTTCACCAGACCCAACACATTTGAAATCCTATGACAGTGAGTATCTATACAAATAGCATCTTTTCCATATATTTCACTTAAAACTAAGTTTGCAGTCTTTCTCCCAACTCCTGGCAATTCCATTAATCTTTCTAAATTATTAGGAACTTTTCCTTTATACCTTTTTAAAATAATCCTAGAGGTATTAACAACATTCTTTGCCTTTGTATTATTGTAATTTAAACTCCCAAATATATTTTTTACATCAGAAACATTTGCCTTTGCAAGAGAATTCAGTGTAGAATATTTTTTAAATAAGGTTTTAGCAATTAGGATAGTTGTTTCATCCCTACTTTGTGCAGACATCATTATAGCAATTAATGTTTTCCAATTAGAGTTCCACCCCTCTGCAGCAAGTCTCTTTGAATAGCTTCCATATTTTTTTATGGCTTTCTTATAGATTTCCAAAAAGTATTTTTTCCTATCCACTATTTTTAAATAAACAGTCAAATTTAAAAACCTAATGATAAAAAGATAACTATGAAAACAAAATTAACTGTAGTGATTTCGGGAATTCTTTTAGGTTTAATAGGAGTTACTGTAAAATCAATTGTAAGTGATATGCACCCATTAACAATTAACTTTTTTAGAATACTTTTTGCATTTATATTTTTATTAATTTTCATACCATTTATAGATAAAACAACATTCAAAGTAAAGATAAAAGATTTCCCACACTATATGTTGGCGGGGCTCTTATTGTCAGTCACCTTTGCAACATATATACTTGCATTGAATTATGCACCAGTATCCAATGTAGTATTAATAGCAAGTTTCGCAGTAGTATTTGTCGCCATGTTTGCTTTCATATTTCTAAAGGAGAAACTAAAATTTAATCAGAAAATAGCAATAGTTATAGCAATAATAGGCTTATCCATAATCAATCCATTCAATTTTAACAGTACCTTTTTTATTGGTAATCTAATCGCTTTATTTAACGGAATAGCCTATGCTTTACTATTGGTATTCATGAGGGCAGAAGAGAGAACACATACAATCGGTTCAATTATGTGGTTTTTTCTATTTGCAACAATCTTCTCTCTTCCATTTTTATTTGTGGGAGGAATAGGAGACAATTTTTCAAGGGTTTTGCCATTTCTAATAGTATTGGGGCTTGCTAGCACTGCTATTCCATATGCACTATTAGCCATTGCAGTAAAAAAACTACATGCAGACACAATATCAATAATAAATACGTTAACAGTTCCATTGTCATCAATTCTTTTCGCAGTAATTTTACTAAGTGAAATGTTAAGTACTAGATTAATAATTGGAGGATCAATACTAATAATGTCGGGAGTAGTTTTACATTATATAAGAAAGAAACATATAAAAATCATACGTGAACAATTACATCTATGACAGAAGAAACATTTTTGGAAGAAATTGAAGAAGAATCAAAATGGAAGAAAATTTCCATTATGTTTATTGGATTATTTCTTCTCTTTTTAATCACATCATATATACTTGCTAGTTATCCTTTGTTCCCAATTATTGCAAGTCTATCTGAGTCCCATACAGCACAAAATGAAACGATAAGTTTAGATAATTTTTCAATAATATTTACTAAAAATACCTATGAAGAACTACAAGATTATTATAACAGAGATCAATCAGTAGAGATGGCAGCATGTCTAAAAGGAGAAATAAGGAAAGACTATATTATAACTGAAATATATCAACCAGAAATGACATCCCAAACCTATAGTCATGTTTCATTCAAGGCCTGTTCACCCGATTCAATTATACTTCTCCATTCTCAACCATATAGACACTGTATAGCGTCAGAACAAGATCTGATAACTTTAGAGAATGTAAAGCAAAAAAACAAAGATATACTCATGGTTATAATGTGTGAGCCAAATAGATTCTCCGTATATGAGTAATAGTTATAAATCAATTATCCTATTCTAAATTATGTTTATCAGAAAGAAGAAAATCGGTGGAAAAGAATATGCATATCTAGTGGAAAACAGATACAACAAAAAGAAGAAACAATCTAGACAAAAGTCAACAATCTATCTTGGCAAGGTAATAAGTGTCGGCTTTGCCGACAGACAGACAGTCGCTTCGACACTCAAAGAAGCCATAATTAACGAGCTAAAAGGAATAGGATTTAGTTTAAGAAACAACCAACTAACAAAAAATAATATAATAATTGATTTAAACACCGTCGAGGTTAAAGAAAATAACAAGAAGGTTTGTTTAGAACTAAATGAGGGGTTCTTATGTACGCTCACTTTAAGTAACCTAATTAACTTTAATTCAGAGGACTTAAATCAAAAAGAAATAATACATCAACTTGCAAATTCTTTTGTTTCTGCGGGAATAAATCTTCATCATGAATCATTTGTTAATATCTTTACAAATATGTTTAAAAGTTGATATTTTGGGGTTTTGAGGTTTGTTCTCACAAAATTTGATAAAAACAATATAGTGCCTAATAGAAATATACTCTCACTTCGACACACTTCCGACAGACAGACGACACTGCTTCGACACATAAATTATTATAAATTGCCTAATTCTCACCTACTTTAGGAAAATGGGGTTTGAAGATAATATTAGAATTTCTTTTCAAAGGGCAAAATCTGAGATTACAGCCCTAAATCTACGTATTGATGGTTTAGAGTCCAGTCTCAATGATATCAAAAATACATTAAATCAGCTATTAATTGATAAAAATCATCAAAAAACCCCTCAAACACCCGAATTTAACGTTTTAGAGCCTCCTAAGCCCCAAATTCAAGAAAGTTCCATAGGAAATGAAGGGGTGCCGCTTCGACACTGCGCCGACACACTTCCGACAGACAGACAGACAACAGACAGACAACAGACAGACAAAATAGAGAATTTTAATGATGTACAACAACTTAAAAAAGACTTAAATTCTAGGTTCTTGAGCCTTACAGAGGCACAATTTAAGGTTTTTATGGTTGTTTACCGCCTTGAAGAAGAGTTAAACAACGCTGTAACATATGCAGAGGTAGCAAAAGAACTAATGATCTCCCAAAGTGCTGTCAGAGACTATGTTAGTGACCTACTTTTAAGAAAAATTCCTCTCACAAAGCTAAAATCACCAAATAGAAAGGTATATCTTTCCATAAAGAAAGAGTTCAGAAACCTAAAAATGCTTGAGAATCTATTAGCTTTACGTGAAAAAGACTACTCACAAACACAGTTAACTGGCCATTTAAGACAATATCTTTAATTATTCTCTCACTTTTGATTAAAATGACCTTTATTTTAGCTCAAAACTAGTATTTTTTATCAAAAATTGACTATTTAACTCTCACTTTTTATCAGTTTCTGCTTCTTTCCAGTGTATTTTACCAATATATCTCTCTTTTTCTTCTCTTCTATAAAGAATCTTTTCTTTCCATTACTCTCACTTTTCTCTAAAACTAGTTCAGGGATCTTTCTTTTTATATTATTTATTTGTCCTCTCACTGTTGACTGATCCTTTCCAAGTATTCTTTCCATATCTTCATAACTTAGCAAAATATCTGTATTTAATAGACTCCAAACTACTGTTCTTTCCATTGCAGTAAGACTAAATAACCCTCTTTCTATGTCTGTTTGGACAACGTTTGGCTGTTTGGACAGGGTAGCTGTTTGTTTCGGACGGACAGCTGTTTGTTTGTGTTTGGACAGCTGTTTGGACACCCTTTCCATAGGACGCTGTTCCATTAAATTATGCATGAATTCTTCGACAACCTTTAATCTAGAATCAACTTCATCTAATTTTTCGTAGTGATCATTCTTTGCATCATCAAGATGTTTTATCCACTCTCCAACACCCTGCATATCTTCTTTTATCTTCGAGAATGAATCACTCAACGAGCTGTGTAAATAAGAAAATTTCTTTTCAATATCTCGTCTTTTTTTCAAAAAATTAAAAACCATTATGCTTTTTTACATAAACTACTTATTAAACTTTTTGCTTTTAATAAGGTTTAAATACTTGTTTTTTTAGGAAATACAATAAAGGAGGAAAATAAATGCCCAAGAAAAAGAGAACAAAAAAACAAAAATCCAAGGGACTTGATACTTTAACACTAGCACTATATCTAATTGCGTTTATTTTAGTTGTTTTTGGTGCCTGGTATCATCAAATATATTGGATAATAATAGGATTTATACCATTTTTAGTAGCATTATGGTATGAACATATGAAAAAACATTTATAATCCAATTCATTTCCTTTTTTATGAAAAAACATATAACTCTTAGAGAAGTAATAAAAAACTGGTTTAGTGACATTCTTTCTGACAACGAAAATAGGTTGTATATTATGAGAAATAAAAATGGGGAGATAGTTGTAACTCCAAAAAAACTAGAGGATAAAAAGATAGAACTAACTTATTCTGCTCCACTATCCAAAGAAGATCTCCTTCCATTGAGATTAACCGGGTTATTAAATTCTGGGATATTTAATTATGCTATGATAGAAAGAAATAATGAACAATATCGTATCTGGGCAGGAACCTATAAATAGATTAAAACTTTTAAGCAAAAATTAAAGAATTGATATTCGGTAGATTTTTAAATTTCTTTATTAAATGGGAAATATGAAACTAATTTTCATTGTAGATAAAAAACAAGATAAGGGATTTTCTCAAGGACTAAACTATCCAAAAGAGGATATAAAGAAAATAGATAACCAATACAAAACCTCTCTAAAATATATCAAATTATCACAAAAAGAATATCAAACCTCCTGGAATAGAATTAATGATGAATTCTCCAAATATATTGAAAAAGAAACAGGATATCCTTGGTTCCATAAAACCTACTATTGCATAGTTTCCGCACTAATATCTGGGGGAGTGGGAGGAATAGGGCACGGGTATATTGCAAGACATTGGAAGGAAAATCCTTACTTTATGAGAAGAACAACGGCCCACGAACTGATAATGCAACATTTTAATGAGATATATGAAAAACACTACAAAAAAGATAATTTAACTGAGAACCAACTATGGGCACTTGGCGAAATTGCTGCATGGTCATTAACTTCCTTAACATCAGAAGTCACAAAATGGTGGCCCTGGAATACAGAATACTACACAAATCACAAATATCCAAAATTAGTAGAATTACAACTAAAACTAAAAAAATATTTTCTTAAAAGGAAAAGCTTTGATGAATATATACGGAAAGGGATAGAATTAGTCAAAAAATATCCAAAACTTAGATAGAATACCAAGGCTTCGCCTAACATGCATTTGAAGAACAAATTCAACAAAAAACCCAGCATTTTCAAGCAAAATAGGGCATTCAAAAGCCATTTATCGGTGTAGAAATGCTCTACTCGCAGAATTCTAAGGATAAATTTTATATACTAAGGGCTCCCTTAGTACACACATGGAAAAGAGAGTAGGTGTATATATCAGGGTTTCTACTGAAGAACAGGCAAAAGAAGGGGTTTCTTTGGCTGCTCAAGAGGAAGCCCTAAAGAATTATTGTAAATCCTTTAATTATCAAATTTATAAGATTTATAGAGAAAAAGGAAAATCTGGAAAAAACATTACCGGAAGACCAATTATGAGGAAATTGCTTGAAGATGCAGAAAATAAGAAAATTGATGCGATCTTGATATACAAACTAGATAGATTCTCAAGGAGTGTATATGACATAATAACAACCGTAAAAAGCCTAGAAAAATGGGGAATTGATTTTATGAGCCTACAAGACAAGATAGATACTACTAGTGCGATGGGGAAATTTCAATTCCACCTATTTAGTTCATTAGCAGAATTGGAGAAAGATATGATTGGAGAAAGAACAAAATTTGGTATGGAGAAGAAGGCAAGAGATGGGGCAATTGTTAATAGATCTCCATTAGGATACAATATAATAAGAAAAAAGTTAGTTATTGATCCAAAAACAAAGGAAAGGGTAGAAAAGATATTCAAAGACTATCTAAATAATAAGATTAGTCTAAATAAACTAGCTAAAAAACATGAATTTACTGCTAGAGGGATAAAGAAACTTCTTCAGAATAGGACCTATATTGGAGAAATAATGTACAATAAAGAATGGTTCAAAGGGAGTCATGAACCAATATTGCCCTTAGATTTATTTGAAGAGGTCCAAAACAAACTTAATTCTCCTTGACAGCTTGCCATGCACGCGGACAATATATTTAAAGAAAGTTAAACATTTTTAAGTATGGATTCAGAAAGTTATTGGAGCGGGTATCTATTAGGCCTTATTGCAGGGGAGGGCTGCTTTCATATAAATATATTCAATCAGAGAAACAACCAGTGGGAAACTAAAAGAAAAAACAAAATTGGATTTGAAATAAGGCCAGAATTCAGGCTATCTTTGGTATCTGAAGATATTGAATCATTGAATTTTGTCAAGAAAAAACTAGGATTTGGAGATATTTATGCCCTTAAGGGGAATAAATCAGAGACAAGCCAAATATATGTAACAGGTCTTAGAAGGTGCCAAGAGATTGTAAATTTTGTAGATGAACATTATCTTATCGGAAAAAAGAAAAAAGATTATTTACTTTGGAAAGAAATAATTAATCTAATTAAAAATAAAAAACACCTATCTAAAGAAGGAATATTGGAGATAGCAAGAATTAGAGACAAGATGAATGTCGTCAGTAAAAATAAAAAATCTGCCAGATATAGAGATTATACTTGGTTCAAAAAAAATGTTCTTGATGATATTGAAGAATAAAACATTTAATCAAATCTTAAAACTATTATAACTAAAATATTCAATAATAAACTAAAAGATTTATACTAAAATAATTTAATAAAAAACAAGAAGTAACTCAACAAAAATTTTATAAACCCTTATACAAAACAACTAATATATGATTCAACTCTCACCTCAAGGGGCCTACGCCATAATACAACCCCTCTTATTTTTCATTATAGGAATAGCGATATATTCCATTATTGTCTATAATCTCTATAGGTTTGTGGCAACAAGAGATATATTCGAACTAAATCTTAGACAATATAACCGTTCAGAACATCCAGTAATCTCCAAATTTTTAGCATCATTACTATATCTTATAGAATACTTGATATTTTTTCCATTGTTCCTAATGGTATGGTTTATTGTGTTCGCAGTAATGTTTATAGCAATGTCACTCCAAGATTTTGGCACAATACTTCTAATATCTATGGCACTAGTTGCCTCAGTCAGAATAGCCTCTTACTACAAACAAAACTTAGCAAGGGATATAGCCAAACTAGTACCATTTGCGCTTTTAGCAGTATTTCTTATTGAAGGAGGGACTTCCTTTGACTGGACTAATTCCGCAGAACTACTCGCACAAATACCTTCTCTGGCAGACATTTTAATCTACTATTTTTCCTTTGTGTTTATGTTAGAATTGGCTTTAAGAATAATTTATTCAATTTCTAAGGCACTATCTAAAAGAGACGAAATAAAATAGTTTTGTCGTCGTGAAAAAAGGAAATATTTAAATACTAGTTTTTTAGAAATTAAGTATCATTCTCTAAAAAGGAGGTGGATGATTTGGGAAAAATAATTGCAAAAAATGTTGTTACAAGAAAATCAGGTTATCTTTACTATGTAGATGGAAAAGGTAATGTTTGTGAAGCAAAAATGGCAAGAGGCGGCAAGAAAAAGAAAAAAGCTGCAAAAAAGCCAGTTAAGAAAAAAGCTGCAAAAAAGAAAAAGAAATAATTAATTAATTTTTTTATTTTTTTAATATTCCTTCTAAATTTGTATTATCAATCTGTTTCAAAATCCCTTTAAATTCTCTATTTATTTTTTTATCCTCTAACCATTCTTTACAAGGCCCGACTAGGGATTTATTAAGTGCCAGCCTATATGCCCCATCAACACTAATCAAAAAAGATGTACCAAAAAATAATAAAGTTGATAAGGTATGTGCTAAAGATCCATCATATTTAGAAACAAATTCAGTTCCCTGTAAAGCCCCATATAAAAATGTGGAGGCATGATAGACAGGAAGCTCAAAACCACCAACAATATTATTTTTTAATTTAGAATTCTTCATTTGTTTTCGAAGAAACTAGTCAGTTCCTTATCAGACTTCTTTGGAAGTTTTTGAACCTTTCTGTAACCTATTAACTCTAATTTAGATCTTTCCCCACAAGAGGGACATTTTGTAGGACTTTCTTTATCTGTAGTATTCGACATCCATTCCCAATTACAATTATGGCACAACATAGTATATCTGATCATATTGCTACCAGATAGAGAAGAGGGAATTTTATTTAATCCATTATAAATTAATAAAATCTTAATTAATATTAAAACCAAACCAGAATAAATTAAACTCAAAAGATACTTATTATGTAAGGTATCCAATAAAGATAAAGCAATAAATATAACAATAAAACTACTAACAAAAATACTCGCCCCTGGAATAATTTTGACTCTAGCCAAATTATCAAATGACATAAAAAAGTAAATCTCAAAGAATTTATAAGGTTAACCCATATAACTAATTTCTTTCTTAGCTTTATCTAATTTTACCTTATTAGCTCCTTCCATAAGGCCCTTTAGTTTTCCTTCAAATACCTCTGCCTTCTTTAATAAGGGCCTATAATCAACCTTTAATCCCAAATAAGAATCAAGAGCTTTTATTGTATTAGCGGCGGCACGACTATCCGGCAAGTTAGATGCTGTTTCTGCAAAAACACAAGAGATAGGAAATTTTTTCATTTTTAACATCATACTAGCAGTTGGTCCAACTACAATTCCTTCCGACATATTTGTTACACCTATACTCTCCCATTTCTTCTTATTTTTATTAGAATAATAATAATATTTCCCAGTAGATTTTTTTCCTGGCATGCCTCCAACACCTTCTATACAAATTATTTCCTTCGCTTTTAATTTGCTAGCCAATTCTTGCATTGCCATAGCTATTTTCCATTCCAATCCAGCAACATTTGTTATTGCATGAAAAACAACTAAATTATACTTTTTAGAATAAAAAATTCCAAAAGGTTCAACAATTTTACTATCATGAATAGCAATCATAGCATTCATTTCTGAAAACCAAACAGAGCCAATTTTTTCAGCCTGAAGATGGTCAATTAAATATTCAGAAGTTATTGTACCGACCAATCCAAAACCAGGAAAACCACCAAGTATCACAACATTTTGTGGCTTTTTTGTCAATTCTATTTTCATATCTACTCAAAAGAAAAATTTGTTTATATACTTTTCTATTACTATTTAAATAGCAAATTATATAAATCAAAAATTCAACTTTTTATTGAATGGTTGATGTAAGGCTAGTAGATTATGTAAAACAGGGTTTCAAAAAAGGATACACCTTGGAAGAGCTTCAAAAAATTCTTAAAGAAAACGGTTGGAAAAGTGTAGAAATTTCAGAAGCAATTAATACACTAAAAAAAACAAAAAAAATCTCAAGTCCAGTAACCAAAAAAAGAGATTATGATAAAATCTTATTAAATTTTATAAATCAAAATCTAAAGAAAGGATTTCCAGAACAACAAATAAAACAAGCCCTAATGGCAAAAAATTGGCCAATAGAAAAGATAGACTTAGCGTTTTCTAAAGCAACTAGACCTAAAGAAAAAATAGAAGAAAAGAAGATTGAAAAACCAAAACCAAAAGTTACATTGCCTCAGTTTGATACAAGAAAAATTCTATGGCATATATTATGGTTTTTTGTAGTTGGCCTTGTTTTAACAACAACAATTGGTGTGTTTTATTATGTAAAAGCAATGTCAAATTTTACAGTAATTGATCCAGAAACAGGAAACGAGGTTAAGGGGTATTGCCTAGAGGAAGACTGTTCTGATATGAGGGGATTTGTTAGAAATGAACTCATGGATAATTTAGTAATAATATTAACAATAGCACTTTTAATTTCGTTAGTGGTTACAATAATACACTATATAATTCCAAACAAAGAAATGTTTATCTGGGTTATGAATATACTACTTTTCTTCTTCATATGTTTTATACTCTATACCTGGTTCTCTACATATAACAAAACATTTTTAAATTGAGTTTTAGCTCTTTTTCTTAGTGGGTTCGTAGCTCAGCTTGGCTAGAGCGCCTGGCTCTTAACCAGGAGGTCGAGGGTTCAAATCCCTTCGGGCCCAAACTTATCATCAAACTTCTCTTTAGCCTTCTGTTCTTTTTTATAGACAGAATGAGAAGCCCTTTTTTCAAATAAAGAAATGGCCACAGAAATAACATCACTTTGATAATCTTTTAAATCTTTATCTAAAATTATTTGTTTAGCATCATCAACACACTCTTTCATTAAAGAAATAGTTTCATTTTTAGTTTCCAAATCTGCTTCCCTTTCTTCACTATCACTTAAGTAAACCTCTTCCCAAATTGGATAGGTACTTTTTTCAGTAGTCCTAGGAAAACTTTTAGAAAAACCCATTATAACAAATTCTTTATTCTATCTATATGATCAGCGACGTTCTCACCAGTCTCAGTCAGCCTAATTGTTTTTATTCTTCCTTTCTTTTGAAACAAAACTAATTTATTTTTTTCCATCTCTTGAAGAATTTTAACAGCATGAGAATAAGTACAATCAACCTCTTTAGCTAAAACAGAGCCATACCTATTTTTAGAATTATTCCTCAAAGCCACGAGTATCATGGCTGGCTTTCTTCTAAAAAACACCTCGAACATATCTTTCTTAACCAATTGTTAACCCCTCAAAAGTATAACTCATTATCCATATTTAAATGTTTATATTTTATAGTATCTATTTCAGTTGAAGTCATAATAAAAGGGAGTAACAAAACATTTATATAACTATTTTTTTGTTGCTAAATTGTGTTATATGTTAAATTTATAAAGGAAAATTGCAATTTATTGAAGAACTCATTAAAAAAAAGAGGGCATGAGGAAAAAGTAGAGTGGCTTGATATCATTTTAGAAAGAGACAAGAAATGGAGAGCACTAAAACAAAAAGCTGACAAACTAAGACAAAAAAGGAACGAACTTACTAACAAAATAAGAGAACTAAAATCTCAAAAAAAACATTTTGATCTAATTTTAAAACAAGCACAATCAATTCCTGGAAAAATCGCTCTTATGGAAAATGAAATGACTGAATTAAAAAAACAAATTGATTCATATTTAGAAAAATTACCAAATATACTTCATGAAAAGGTCCCATTAGGAAAAGATGAAAAAGATAATGTTCCATTTAAATTTTTTAAGGAAAGACCGAGCGATAATCTAGAATTATTAAATCACTCAGATTTATTAGAGAAAACAGATTTAGCAAACTTTGATGCAGGAAGAACAAATTCCGGGCAAGGGTTTAATTATCTTACAGGAGAACTAGCAGAACTAGATTTAGCATTGCAACGATTTGGGATTGATTTCCTTCTAAAAAAAGGATTTCAAGTAGTTGTTCCTCCACTTGCTCTAAATAAAAAAGCACTATGTGGGACAGTACCGTTAGATGAATTTAAAGATGTAATTTATAAAATAGAGGATGAAGATTTATATTTAATTGCAACAGCAGAGCAACCATTGGTTTCTTTAAACTCAAACAAAACGTTTAGTAAAGAAGATCTTCCTATAAAGATTTGTGCAATAACTCCTTGTTTTAGAAAAGAAATTGGTTCTAGGGGAGTAGATACAAAAGGACTATTTAGAATGCATCAATTTAACAAAGTAGAACAAGTTATAGTATCCGATCAGGAAAGTTCCTATGATCTACTTGAAGAAATGGAATCTATAACTGAAGAGTTTTTCAAGAAATTAGAGATACCATTTAGAGTAATTGAAATTTGCTCAGGAGATCTTGGACCAAAACAAACTAAACAATATGACATAGAGGCATGGTTTCCAAGGCAACAAGAATATCAAGAAGTGACTTCTGCAAGTAATACAGGAGAATATCAATCGGCAACATTAAATATAAAATACACGGAAGGAGAAGAAAAGAAATTCTGTCACTTATTAAATAATACAATGGTAGCAACATCAAGAGCAATGGTAGCAATAATAGAGAATTTTCAAAATAAAAACGGAACAATAACAATACCAAAAGCTTTAAGAAAATATATGAATGGAAAAAAGAAAATTGGGGGATTCAAAAAATGAAAGAAAATGAAGAGTTCAATTTATATAACGAGAAAAGTAGAGAAGAACTATCCGATGCAGATGAATTAGATCCAGAAGAAGCTGGATTTATGAAGGGATATGATGAAGATTCAAATCCTGCAGAGTGTGCAAATTGTGAGAAAGTTCTTGAGGAACATTTTGTGGAAAAACAAATAAGCGAAGAAACATATCGTTTTTGTAGCGATGAATGTGCAGATAAATTTGAAAGACAAAAAGAGCACGTATAATTAAAACAAGAATTTTTTATTAGATACTTCTATCTTATTTTTTTCAAAAGATTTAAATAAGCCCTTTTCACGGCAAATATTATGGTCGAATTAATAATAACAGAAAAACCGACGGCTGCAGGGAAGATAGCAACTGCTCTAGCAGACACAACACCAATAAAACATACTAAGGGAAAAGCGGTTTATTATGAAATAACCCATAACAAGAAAAAAATTTACGTTGGTTGCGCCGTAGGCCATTTATTTGGATTAGCAGAAGAAAAAAAATCGACATGGAGCAATTACCCAACATTCGATATTTCCTGGCATCCAAAATTCGAAATTGAGAAAAATTCAGCTTATACCAAGGCTTACCTTTCCTTATTAAAACAATTAGGGAAGAAATCAGATACACTCACGGTAGCCACAGATTACGATACAGAAGGAGCAGTTATTGGTTATACTGTTGTAAAATATGGTTTGGGAAAAGACAATGCTCAAAGAATGAAGTTCTCTACCTTAACAAAAGATGAGCTGATTGAATCATATAAAAAAGCAAATAAGAAACTAGATTTCGGAATGATTGATGCAGGAGTAACTAGACACAACTTAGATTGGTTCTATGGAATTAATCTAACAAAAGCATTAACCATGGCAATAAAAAATGCACATGGATATTTTAGAATTTTATCAACTGGGCGTGTTCAGGGTCCAACTCTAAAAATAATTTCTCAAAGAGAAGAAGAAATTAAAAAATTTGTTCCAGAAAAATATTGGGAAATATATTTGGATGGATTATACAAAAAACACGATATATTGGCAGAACATAAAAAAGGCAAATTCAAAAATAAAAAAGATGTTTCTGAAATACTAAAAAAAACAAAGGGAAAAAAAGCAATAATCGATGAGGTTAAAAAAACAACACAAAAACAGAACCCCCCATTCCCATTTGATTTAACAACATTACAAACAGAAGCATTTAGGCATTTACATCTAACACCAAAAATAACTGCACAACTTGCTCAAGAGCTATACATTTCAGGATTAATTTCATATCCAAGAACTTCATCTCAAAAATTGCCAGTTGCTATTGGCTATAAAAAAATAATCAAGCTTCTAAGTAAACAAAAAGAATATTCTGGAGATTGTGAAGAATTACTAAAAAAAGCATTAAAGCCAAATGAAGGAAAAAAAACTGATCCTGCCCACCCAGCAATTTATCCAACAGGAGAAAAAGAAGCAATTTCTGGAAAAAAAGGTCAACTTTATGATTTAATAGTTAGAAGATTTTTAGCAGTATTTGGAGAACCAGCAAAAAGACAAACAATTTCAATTTTTATAGACGTAAACAAAGAAGTATTTCATTTAACTGGAACTACAACTTTGGAGAAAGGATGGCACACTCTCTACGGAAAATATGCTAAATTCAAGGAAGAAGAACTTCCAGAGATAAATAAGGGAGAAGAAATAAAAGTTAAAAAAATATTTGATGAAGAAAAAGAAACACAACCTCCTAAAAGATATTCTCAGGCTTCCTTACTAAAAGAGATGGAAAAAAGAAACTTAGGAACAAAAGCTACAAGGGCAGGAATAATAGACACCCTATATGAAAGAGACTATGTTCAAAATCAACCAATGGAAGCTACAGATTTAGGTATCAAATTAATTAAGACACTGAAGAAATATTCTCCAGAAATTATAGATGAAAAATTAACAAGAGAATTTGAAGAAGACATGGAAGCAATCAAAGAAGGGAAAACAAAAAAAGAAAAAGTAATTGAAAACGCCAAAAAATCTTTAACTAAAATATTAAATAATTTTAAGAAAAATGAGAAAAAAGTAGGGGAAGAGATGGCAAAGGCATCTAAAGAAACACAAATAAAAGCAACTCTTGTAGGAAAATGCCCTGCCTGTGAAAAGGGAGAATTATACCTAAGGAGAGGGAGATTTGGGAATTTTATTGCCTGTAACAAATATCCAGATTGTAAAACAATTTTTTCTACACCTCAAAACCTAATCAAGCCAACTAAAGAAATATGTGAAGTATGCGGACTACCAAAAATTCAGATAATAAAAAAAAGAAGAGCACCACAAATTATTTGTATAGGGCCCAAATGCCCAGCCAAGCTTAAAGATTATCCTAAAGAAAAATTAAAAGAAATGGAAGATATTGAGTCTGGCAAACTAACAAAGAAATGCCCTAAGTGCGATGATGGTACATTAAAAGTAAGAAGATCTGTTTATGGTTCTTTTATAGCATGCGATCAATATCCAAAATGTAGATATGTTGAAGATAATGATAAAAAAGAAGATAAGAAAAAAACTAAATCAAAAAACAAGTCCTAAATTATCTATTTTAAATAAAATTTCTTCCTTCTCAGGTTTATGAAATACAACTTTCCTAGGTTCAACTTCTAATTCTAAAATAGAATCTGAAAAATTTTTAATCATGTTCCCTCCAACAGTTTTTATTTTGCCTTCTTTATCAGAATAAACTTGATTGGTAATTAAAACAGGGATTTTCATCTCGACAACATGTTTTAAACATCTCAACATTAAAATGGCCTTTTCGTTTACTTCAGTATAATTTTGATTATGTAATCCATGTCTGTAAAAAAATCCAAAACTATCTATAACAACATAACAGAAATCTCCTTTCTTAACCAGCTCTTCAACATGATTCAACTTTTTAGTTTGGTCTTCAAAGCTACTAACAGAAATCACCATTATATTTTCTAATAATTTTTCATAATCACTATCCATTAACTTAATTCTATCAATGGAAAAACTCTTTTCTGTATCAAAAAATAATACTTTGCCTTTTTTAGCAAATTCCAAAGACGTTTGCATAGCTAAAGTACTTTTTCCAGAAGCGGAGGGACCATATATCAAACATAGCCCATTTATATCAATATTTTCTTTTAACATATAGTTTAGAGTTTCATAAAGTTTTAAATAACTTATTAATTTCCCTTTTCAATGAAGCGACTATTTACCTCAGAATCAGTGACCGAAGGACACCCAGATAAGGTATGTGACCAGATTTCTGATACAATTTTAGATGAATGTTTGAAACAAGATACAAACTCTAGAGTGGCTGTAGAATGCCTAATAAAATCAGGATTAGTTGTAGTGGCTGGAGAAATAACAACAAAAGCACAATTAGATATAGAATATATAACTAGATTTGTTCTAAGAGCAATTGGGTATACTAAAGAAGAATATGGAATTGATGCAAACAATTGCAAGGTTATAACTCATATTGAAAAACAATCCCCAGATATATCTCAAGGAGTAACAGAGGGAGAAGGAGCATTTGAAGAACAAGGCGCAGGAGATCAAGGCATGATGTTTGGTTATGCTTCAAATGAAACAGAGGAATTAATGCCACTTCCAATTACGCTTGCCCATAAACTAATAGAGAAGCTAACCGAAGTTAGAAAAAGCGATGAACTAACTTATTTAAGGCCAGATGGGAAAGCACAAATTACTATAGAGTATGAAGAAAATCAACCAAAAAGAGCACATACAATTGTTCTTTCTACTCAACACAATGAAACTATTGAATATGAAAAATTAAAGTCAGATATTCTTGAAAAGATTATAAAACCTATTTGTAATGATTGGATAGATGAGGATACAAGATTTTTTATTAATCCTACTGGGAAATTTATTCTGGGTGGACCTTACGCAGATGCAGGAGTTACAGGAAGAAAAATAATTGTTGACACTTACGGGGGAATGGGAAAACACGGGGGAGGAGCATTCTCTGGAAAAGATCCTTCAAAAGTAGATAGAAGTGCAGCATATGCAGCAAGGTTTATAGCAAAAAATTTAGTTGCTAATAATCTTTGTAAGAAATGTGAAGTGGGGCTAAGTTATGCTATAGGGGTTGCTGAACCAGTAAGTATATTTGTAGACAGCTTTGGAACATCAGAAATGACAGAAGAAGAATTAGTTCAAATAGTTAAGAACAATTTCCCATTAAAACCAGCTAAAATAATTTCTTATTTTGATTTAAAAAATCCAATATATAAACCTACTTCTACACACGGCCATTTTGGTAATAATAATTATTCTTGGGAAAAGATAATAGAAATAAAAAAATAAAAAAAGGTTTATTTTTTAGCTAAATCGAAAACTGATTTAAGTGCTACTACAATTGTTGCAGGTGCAAACAATCCTACTAAGTTACCGAATAGTTCGGATAAATAGGGTACTGCACTTAGACTAGCTCCAGCAAAGGCACCAACAATAACTAGTACAACACCAGCATATAGGAATTTTTGAGTTTCTTTTTCAGAAATATTCAAAAGTCCAATTACGATACCTAAAATAACTAGTAGCCATTCCAAACCTGCAAATGGGTAAAATGCAAAGACTAGCGCAAGTAAAACACCAATCAAAAATGCCCATCCACCAAGCGTATTTGCCACTTTTTCACCTCCTTAATGATTATAATCTACTATAATCCTTATTTTTTTCTTTTTTAAAGATTTTGATTTTTAAACGAAACATTTATATACGACTTGTATATACACCCCGTATACACAAAATGAAAACAATAATTGATGCAAGAATTTTATGTAACGGATGCAATATTAAAACTAATCCAAGGTATGAATTAAGAAAAGGATTTCAAATAAGATTTCACGAATGTCCAAAGTGTGAAGAAAGATTCTATAATCCATTAGATTTAAAACAGTATCAAGAATTCCAAAAATTAAAACAAAGAGAATTCGAAGTTAAACTAAGGATGGTAGGAAATTCATTTTCAGTAACAATCCCAAAAGAGATTATAGAGTTCGAAGGAAAATTTAGACAAATGGAAAAAGAAATGGATCAAATGATGAGATTATGTTTAGAGGAACCAAACAAATTGTCTTTAAGATTTAGAAAAATAATGGAGAAATAAAATGGCAGCAAAGAAAGAAATCGAATTAAGGGTTCAAGAGGCAATGCAAGAAGAAGCATACAAAGGAATAGTCAGAATTGATTCTCAGGACATGAAAGAAATAGGAATACATGCTGGAGACATTGTAGAAATAGAAGGTTCCAGAAAAACAGTTGGAATAGCGGATAGAGCATATCCTACTGACGTAGGTGAATCCGTTATAAGAATGGATGGTATTTTAAGAAAGAATGCTAGAATCGGATTAGGAGATCAGATTAAAGTAAGAAAGGCTCAAGTAAAAGAAGCAAAAAAAATTACAATTGCTCCCCCTCAACAAGGAGTAATGGTTCAAGCAGATCCAAGAATCTTCCAAAAGAGTTTATTAGGAAGAGTTGTATTAAAAGGAGATATTGTTTCTTTAGGCGGAGCAAGACGAAGACAGTCCACTTTATCAGGAAGCCCATTTGAAGATATTTTCTCAGATATTTTTGAACAATTACAATCCGGATTTTTAGGAGGGATGGGAAGTTTAAAATTTGTAGTAGCGGACACAGCCCCAAAAGATGCAGTTATTATAACAGAAAATACACAAATTCAACTTAGTTCTAAAGCAATTGAAATCACAGAAGATGCCCCGATACCAGACGTAACTTACGAAGACATAGGAGGGTTATCAGACGAAATAACTAAAATAAGAGAAATGGTCGAATTGCCCATGAAACACCCAGAGCTATTCAACAGATTAGGAATAGAACCTCCATCTGGAGTTTTGCTTCATGGTCCACCAGGAACCGGAAAAACCCTATTAGCAAAAGCAGTAGCTAACGAGACAGATTCCAACTTTATGTTAATAAATGGACCAGAAATTATGAACAAGTTTTATGGAGAGTCTGAAAAGAAGATTAGACAAATATTCGAAGAAGCTGCAGAGAAAGCACCCTCTATTATTTTCATAGATGAAATTGATGCTATCGCTCCAAAAAGAGAAGAAACAAGGGGAGAGGTAGAAAGGAGAGTTGTGGCGCAATTACTGACTATGATGGACGGTCTAAATAAAAGGGGCAACGTAACAGTCATTGGAGCAACTAATAGGCCAAATGCAATAGACGAAGCCTTGAGAAGACCAGGAAGGTTCGATAGGGAAATAATCTTTGGAGTTCCAAACAAAAAAGGAAGACTGGAAATTTTAAAGATTCATACAAGAAATATGCCACTAGCAAAAGATGTAGATATTGAGGCACTAGCTGAAATAACACATGGGTTTGTAGGTGCAGATCTTTCTTCATTAGCAAAAGAAGCAGCCATGAATGTTCTAAGAAGGATTATTCCAGAATTAAACCTAAAGGACAAGGTAGAGCTATCGGATGAATTACTAAATAAATTAATTATATATGATAAAGATTTCAGAGATGCTCTAAGGTTAGTAAGACCCTCCGCTATGAGAGAAGTTTTAGTTGAAAAACCGAATATAAAATGGAAAGATATCGGAGGATTAGAAACACTAAAACAAGAACTAAAAGAAGTTGTAGAATGGCCAATGGAGCATCCAGGTTCTTTTGAGAGAATGGGCATAAAGGCACCAAAAGGAGTTTTATTATACGGCCCACCAGGAACCGGAAAAACCCTATTAGCAAAAGCAGTAGCTAATGAAACAAATGCTAATTTCATATTAGTAAAAGGTCCAGAACTACTATCTATGTGGATGGGAGAATCTGAGAAAGGAATAAGAAAGATATTTGAAAAAGCCAGACAAGCTTCTCCAACAATAATATTTTTTGATGAAATAGATTCTATTGCATCTAAGAGAGGACTAGAAACTGGAGGAGCAAGAACAACAGAAAGAATGGTCAATCAAATATTAACTGAAATGGATGGCCTAGAAGAATTAAACGATGTAATCGTTATGGCTGCAACAAATAGACCAGATATAATGGATCCAGCCCTATTGCGTCCAGGAAGGTTTGATAGAATTTTGTTAGTAAATGTTCCAGACAAAAAGGCAAGAGAAGAAGTGTTTAGGGTACACACAGAAGGAATGCCACTTGCTAAAGATATAAAACTCTCAAACTTGGCAGAGAAAACAAAAAATTATGTTGGAGCTGACATAGAAGCAGTATGTAGGGAGGCAGCAATGCTTGCACTGAGGGAGGATCTAAATACCAAAGAGATAACAAGCAAACACTTTGAAGAGGCTCTTAAGAAGACCCAACCATCAATAAGAGATCAAGATATAAAGAAGTATGAAGAAATAGAGTCTCAATATTTAAGAACCGCAAGAGGCGCAGCATTACAAGAAATTAATTATATGGGATAAATATATCCTTTTTATAATTCTAATTAAGTCTTAAAATCGTAGAAACATAAGTGTGAAGGAAGTGAAAGAATCCGAAGATCCAAACACAACCAACACATATCTAGCATTGTATATCCCCTATATAAATCTTTCGATTTAGCTAAATTTTAAAAAATATCAATAAATTTACCGACGATAAAATCATGAACACCTTAGAAACATAAGTGTGAAGGTAATGGAAAGAATCCGAAAATCCAAACCAAAACCAACACATATATTGCCTAATATAATTACTATATAAAATTAACGTTACCACTCTAAATCTGTAGTATTTTCCGAATTTCTTTAATATCTTTAGACTGTGACAACTTTAGTCTTAACTCTTTTCCACCCTTTATTCCTTTAGTCATATAAATTGCATGATACTTAATATATCTAAACTTTGGTTGATATCTTTCAGCTAATTCTAAATATTCTTTGAAGAATTTAATTTTATCTTTCTTTGTTACTTCTTTGTAATCTCCTTTCTGAAGATAATCGTTTATTTGTTTGAAAATATATGGATTTCTAGATGCTTCTCTACCTACCATGATATAATCACATCCAGTTTCTTCAAACATTCTTTTAGCATCTTCAGGGGAATTAACATTTCCATTTCCAACAACAGGAATACTTACATTTTCCTTAACTTGCTTTATAACATTCCAATCAGATTCATGCCCTCTATCTTGAGTCTTAGTTTTTCCATGGACTGTTATCATAAAGCAACCCTCTTCCTCAGCAATCTTTGCTATCTCAACAGCATTAATACTTTTTTTATCCCAACCTGCCCGGATTTTAATTGAAATTGGTATTTTTGTAACTGATTTAGCTGCCTTTATTATTTCTCTAATCTTTTCAGGTCTCTTTAACAAAGCAGCACCGGAACCTTGTTTGACAATATTATCAACAGGACATCCAAAATTAAAATCTATCATATCAACTTTATTCTCAACAACTTTTATTGCTTTTTTTATTTCCTCAATATTTTGTCCCATTAGTTGGACTCCAACAGGCCTTTCCTTAAATTGAACATCAAACAATCTTAGAGTAGACTTATTTCCTCTGGCCAATGCAATTGGAGACAACATTTCAGTAAAAGTTAAACCTGCACCATATTTCTTACATAATAGTCTAAAAGAAACATCAGTTACTTCATACATTGGAGCCAAAAAGATTTTAGATTTGAATTTCATATTTTAGTAGTTACCTTCTCACCAACAATTAAACTATGTTCTGCCTGACTAACCATAGCGCCCTTATCTCTTTCAGGAAGAGTTCCATACTCATGTAAAATACCTTCTCTTTTCAATGCAAGTAAACCAGTTGCAATTTGCAATTTGTTGAATTTAACTAATAAACTCCTTTTTGCAAAGGGCAAGGTCTTAAATTCTTCACTTATATATTTCAAAATTTCTCTAGCACTCTGCAATCTAATATTTTTTACATGTGTCAACTGAAATATTTCAGAAGGATTACCATCTGTAACAAAACCACTCCCATTACTTGCAAAAGGTTCTACAGCTATTTTTTGATCTTTTTTTAATTTAGTTTCATCTCCATTATCATAATTAGGTATTGTTGGTTCAGTATGAATTTGATATTTATCTAGTCCATGTCCTCCCAAATTTTTTATTGGTTTAAACCCCAAATTTGTTATCTCTTCTTGGATAGTTTTTCCAATCTCTCCGATTGTTACACCTGGTTTTGTAATTTCCAAAGCAGAATTTAGAGCATTTCTACTTGCCTTTACTAGTTTTTCATTATCTCCCAAATCTACAGTAACTGCAGTATCTCCAATTGCTCCATTAATACTAACTCCCAAATCAAGTTTAACAACATCTCCTTCTTCAAATTTAAAATCTTTATTCAATAGGGCCGTGTAGTGTGCAGCCACGTGATTGATAGACATTTGTGTAGGAAAAGCCAATTTTCCACCAAGTTCAATTATTTTAGATTCTATTTTCTCAGTGATCTCTTTATGAGAAGCACCAACTTTAATTAATTTTTTCCCAAATTCCCTAGACTCACCAGCTATCTCTCCAGCTTTAATCCAATCTTTCATAGATTATAACAACAATAAAACATTTAAAAACCTAACTCAATTAAGGAAAATATGAAAGGTTTCATTATATATCCAACATATAAGATAATTAATGGCAAAGCATGTGTTTTGTTATATGGAAGGTTAGAAAACAATCAATCATTTCTAACAATAAATGAGTTTAAGCCATATTTTTTCATAGAATCATCAAAATTAAAAAAAGCTCTAAAAATTGAGAAATTTGAACACGAAGAAACTAAACTAAAAAATTTTCAAGGTAAATTGATGACCAAAATTATTCTAAATTCTCCAAAAGACCTTCCAGAATTAAGAAAAGGACTAGAAGAATCAAAAATTAAGACATATGAATCAGATATTCGGTACCAAATAAGGTTTCTAATGGACCACGATATACAAGGGGCTATAGAAATAGAAGGAGATTATGACATGCATGAAACTTTGGATAGAGTCTATAAAAATCCAGATATAAAAACAACAGATTATTCTCCAAAAAATCTAAAGATATTTTCATTCGACATAGAATCAGATAAAAAAGGAAAACAAATATATTGCATATCTGCATATTCTAAAAACTACAAAAAATCAATTATAGTTTCAAATAAAAAGATTCCTGGAGTAATTTCTTGTAAAACAGAAGAAGAGCTACTGGAAAGATTCCATGATGAATTATTATCTTTCGACCCAGATATAATTACTGGTTGGAATGTTATAGATTTTGACTTAGAATTTCTTAAAAGGAAATTTAAAAAATATGATATTCCTTTTATATTAGGTAGAGATCATTCAATATCAAAGCTAAGAATAGAAGAAAACTTCTTTAGAACAAGTAAAGCAGATATAACTGGAAGAGCAGTTTTAG
This sequence comes from Candidatus Woesearchaeota archaeon, assembly GCA_964471565.1. Lineage (GTDB taxonomy): Archaea > Nanobdellota > Nanobdellia > SCGC-AAA011-G17 > PNOQ01 > JABIBT01. The sequence continues at coordinate 35,456 of CAYYFK010000006.1, forward strand.
ATGGATTAGACTTAACAAAATCCTCATTTATTAAACTTGAGAATTATAAGCTAGATACTGCAGCCCAAGAATTGCTAGGTAAGAAAAAATTAATACAATCAACTGGAAAAGAAAAGTATGAAGAAATAGACAAACTATACAAAGAAGATCAAAAAAAACTTATTGAATATAATCTATTAGATGCAGAATTAGCATATGATGTAGTAACAAAAGCAGACTTGATAGACTTAGCGATACAAAGATCATTATTAACTGGAATGCCCCTAGACAGAGTAAATGCCTCAATAGCTTCCTTAGATATGCTATATATCCCAAAAGCAAGAAAAAAAGGGTTAGTTTCTCCTTCAAAATTCGATGCAAATAGAGAAGCAAGGATTAAAGGAGGATACGTGATGGAATCAAAACCAGGAATATATGATAATGTAATAGTTTTAGATTTTAAATCTCTGTATCCCTCAATAATAAGAACTTTCAACATAGATCCAGCATCATTTTCAGAAAAAAAGAAACCAGGATATATAGAATCACCAAATAAAGCATACTTTGAGAATAAAGAAGGGATTTTATCAGAAATTATTAAAGAACTTTGGAAATCAAGAGATGAATCAAGGAAACAAAAAAACGAACTTGCAAGGTATGCAATTAAAATTCTTATGAATTCTTTCTTTGGAGTATTAGCCAATCCTTCGTGTAGATACTCTGATTTAAAAATAGCAAATGCAATAACTCACTTTGGTCAACAACTAATTAAACAAACGGCAGATAAAATAAAAGAATCTGGTTATGATGTAATCTATTCAGATACGGATTCGGTTTTTGTTAATATAAAAGAGGAATCAGAAGCAAAAGCAGAACAAATTGGAAGGAAGTTAGAAAAAGAGATTAATGAATTTTATAAAAAACACATAAAAAAGGACTATAAAAGAGATTCTTATCTAGAATTAGAATATGAAAAACTATATACTCGATTTCTCATGCCTAAAGTCCGTGGAAAAGAGGAAGGAGCAAAAAAGAGATACGCTGGCCTACTAAAGAAAAATGGCAAAGAAGAATTAAGCATAGTTGGCCTAGAAACTGTAAGAAGTGATTGGACAAATGCGGCTAAAAAATTCCAAGGTGAACTCTTAGATAGAATATTCCATAAAAAAGAAGTTACTGGCTTTATCAAAAAGTTTGTAGAGGATTTAAGAGAAGGAAAATATGATGAAGATTTAATTTATAGGAAAGCACTTAGGAAGGGAATTGAAGGTTACTCAGTTAATCCTCCTCATTTAAAGGCAGCCAAAAAATTAAAGAAATTAGAATCAAGCACAATAGAGTATTATATTACAACAGATGGACCAGAACCAATACAAAACCTAAAACATAGACTTGATTATGATCATTATATTAAAAAACAAATAAGGCCCCTAGCAGAAACAATTTTAGATTTTTTTGATACTACTTTTGATGAGTTATTAGAAGGAAAAAAACAAACTAAATTATTTGATTTTAATTAATCTTGCCATCTTGCCACGCACGCGCACAGAGTTTATAAATTAATTTTACTAATACTAATTTATGAAAAGAGTTCCTTGGAACAAAGGTAAAAGAGGTTTGCAAGTAGCTTGGAATAAAGGACTAACTAAAGAAGATTCAAGAGTTAGAAAATATGTAGAAAATTCAATAGAATCAAGAAGAGGTAGAAAATTATCTGAAGAACACAAAAGAAATATAGGAAAGGCGATTAAGGGTAGACCTGCCCCAAATAAAGGAATTCCAGCATCTGAAGAGACTAAGAAAAAATTAAGTAAACTTCTCTCTGGGACTAAAAATCCATTTTACGGCAAAACACATTCTGAAGAAACCAAAAGAAAAGTTTCCAAATCTAGAAAGGGAAAATGTGTCGGAAAAAACCATCCTACCTGCAAATACTATTTAAATTATGACAAAGAGACCATAGTTGGCATGTATTGTAAAGGTTACTCCGCAAAAAAGATATCCAAAAAATATAAGGTATCAGATGTAACCATACTCACTTATCTAAAAAAATGGAAAATTCCACTAAGGAAATCATTTTATGGCAAGGGAATAATAATTTGTAAAGATGGGCATAAAGTTCGTAGTTATCCTGAACTATTAATTGATAATTTTTTATATTTCAATGGGATTAAACATAAATCAAATGAAAAAGTTTTAGATACAAGATATATGTATGACTTCTACATTCCAGAATTAAATTTATATATAGAATATTGGGGGATTGAAGGGAGCCAGACCTACTGTAAAAGAAGGGATAAGAAACTAAAAATATATGAAGACAATAACCTAAATTTAGTATCGATAAGACCAACTGAAGATATCAATAAAAAGTTAGGATTTCTAATTCCACTTTGTGCAGAAAAACAGAAAACTATTTATACCTAAACCGACCATAATAGGATATATGTGGATTTTAAAATTAAAACTAACTCATGATAAATTCTTCCTTGGGCAATTAGCAGTAAAACATAAAGTGGACTTAATTGGATATCCCTTATCTTACTACAAGGATAAAAATTATCTTTACTTAACCACTGCAGGGTTTATGGTGGGGGACGAAGAAAACAAAAAAGAATTCTTAAAAGATATCAAAAAAAGAAAGGAGTTAGTTAAACTTGAAAAAAATGGAGACTTCATAATTAATGTAACAAAACAATCTTCACAAGCAGAATTGGTTTATGATCCAAAATTAATAAAGCCCTGCCCAGATTTTATTTCAAAAGAAGGATACCACATTTGGGAATTTGGTTCTTGGAATAAAGAACCTTTAATGAAAATAATAAAATTTGCAAGAAAACACCATAAAGGAGAAATTTTAAAGTTAAAACAAGAAAAATTAAAAAATATTTCATTTAGCACATTCATGCCAGACTTAAGCAAAAAACAAAAACAGGCTTTAGAACTTGCCATTAAAGAAGGTTATTACAACTACCCTAGAAAAATAGACGTTCATGAACTAGCAAAATTAATGAAAGTTTCTTATTCCACTTACCAAGAACATTTAAGAAAAGCAGAAGGCAAAATAATTCCGACATATTCTAAATAAAACCGATTATAATCGGTATAAATTTAATATTGGTTTAAGAGAAGTTATAACCAAGTGAAAAAACACTTGGAGGTAAAAAATGAAAAAATCTAAATTAATCATGCCTGCTTTAATGGGTCTATCTGTAGCATTACCTTTAATTTATGGATTAAACCACGAACCAATTGAAAACTATTTAGAAAATTTGGTGGAAGGGATGGAACAAAGGATAAGGTCAAATGGATATGGGAATACTGAAAATGGTAATGGGTTTTGGCTAACTCCCTACGGGGCAGTTCCCCAGAGTTGGTTTTATCAAGAAGATAACCTTTAAATAAATTCTAACTCTCTAAAAATCATGGGAGTAGCGATATCCGATTTAATTCCAAAAAAAGAAATTAAAATAGAAGAATTAAAAGGAAAAAAACTAGCAATAGATGCTTCTCCAGTTATTTATCAATTTTTAGCCAGCATAAGGCAACCAGATGGAACTCCGCTAATGGATAACAAGGGAAATGTAACTTCTCACTTGATGGGCCTTTCAACAAGAATTCCAAAATTAATGGAACAGGGTATCAAACTAGCTTTCGTTTTTGATGGCAAGCCTCCAAAGATGAAATTTGGAGAATCCAAAATAAGAGAACAAAGAAAAAGAAAGGCAGAAAAGAAACTTGAAGAAGTAGACAAGGAAGACATAGAATCAATTGCCAAATACAAAAAACAATCCATTAGAATTACAAAAGATATAGTAAAGGAATCTGAAGAATTCATCAAAGCCCTAGGTCTACCAATAATAAGGGCACCATCTGAAGCAGAAGCTCAGGCTGCGTTTATGGCAGAACAAGGAGATGTATATGCAACAGTATCTCAAGATCATGACTCTTTATTATACAACGCTCCAAGAATGATTAGAAATATAACAGTTTCCCCAAAAAGAAAAATAAAAGGGATGTATGTTTCAGTTTATCCAGAGATGATTGTCCTTAAAGAAGCCCTAAAGAAACTAAAAATAAATCAAGATCAATTACTAGCATTATCTATTCTTGTTGGAACAGACTATAATCCAAAAGGTGTAAAGAGAATAGGTCCTAAAACAGCCCTAAAATTAGTCCAAGAGCACAAATCATTTGAAAAAATCTTTGCCAATGTAGAAGCAGAATTTGATTGGAAAAAAGTCTATGCAACATTCAAAAGCATGCCAATCATGAAAAATTATCAATTAAAGTGGAAAGAACCAGACCTAGATAAAATTCATAAGATATTAACTAAAAGAGACTTCTCAGAAGAACGTGTAAATAAACTACTAGATAGGTTAAAACCAAAAAAACAAAAAGAATTAAATAAATGGTTTTA
>CAYYFK010000007.1:0-28270 GCA_964471565.1 Candidatus Woesearchaeota archaeon
TAAGAGAATTAATTTAATTATCTTGGTTGCTCACGCAACCTTTCTGGACAGACCCGGAGGCGAAGTAATTGATAGACAAATTGGAGACCAAGAAATTTAAATAGATGTTTTGACCTTGGATATAAATATAGATTTGTATGGATATTCTGTTGATTGTGAGAATTTTCCTTCTTGGTTGTCTGTTTTAATAGATAATAAAGGGAATGAGACAGTGGTTGGTTTTATTACAAAAATAAACTTTGAAGATGGGTTTTAGATTATTAGAACAAATTCTGTATTACGATCTCATCAACAAGGAAGAGTTTATTTTACAGATTTGGAATGTAGTAAAGAAATAGTGTGGATAGAAGTTACTCCCATTATTGTTAGTAGTGGTGAAGAAGTTGTTGCTTATTGGGCATCTGATCAATTAGATGCTGACGTTGAAATTGATGATCCTGTTGGAATAGAAAAAAGTTGTGTTTATGGTGGAGAAGAAGGCTCCGAGGATATTTATTTATTTGGCGCATATGAAGACAAAATTATTAGTGGTTATTTGGATGAAGACAGTCCTTATTCTTTGTATGTCGATGGAGAAATGGTTCAAAGTGGGGGCTCTGAACAATTATTTTTAGCTCATTTTGATGAATCTATGGAATCTACCGATGGAGACGTACCAACCGATTATTCTATAGAATATCTTGATGGAAAATTTGATGGGGGTCTTGGTGGATGGGTTGAATATGATTCCTCAGGTAACTTTGACTTAGAAGAAGGTACTATGGAGATGTGGTTGACTCAAAGGATGGATGATACTGGAGACCATGTTTTTTTTGAATATACAGATAGTCAGAATCTTATGGAACTTAAATTTAAACCTGGAATAGATGGGTTCCAATTTAAACATAAAGACTATAGTGGTGAACCTGAAGAGGTTGATGCATTTAACCTAAATATATATGAGTTAGATTATAATGTCCCGTATCATGTTGTTTTGAGTTGGTCTACTGAGAGGAACTTTTCATATTTTTATATAAATGGGCAGAAGAAAATTTCTGGGGCATATGATATTACTGGAGCAGGAAGTGGTGGAAAGATAAAGGTAGGACATAGATCTGTTTCCATCGTGGATGAGTTTAGAATTTATTCTAGGATGTTGAAAGAGAGCGAAGTGGAGTATATCTATATGAGAAATAGACCTTTGCAAAATAATGAGATTTATTATTCTGGAGAGATTTCTAATGGGGACGAAATTAAATTAGAATCGGCGGGAGATAATTTTCTAATAGGGTATGCAAGTCCAAAGAAGATTAGTTCTTTGTCTCCTGAGTTTCACGTTGTTGCAAATACTGATTCTTTGGATGTTAGTTTTGAAACCCCTTCTCCAATGGTTGGATGCAGATATGATTATTCTCCAAAAGATTACCTTGATTTAGTTTATTCTGCAAATCAAATTTCTGATACTTCATATAGTTTTGATATGCCTGTTGGAAGCTTGGTAGATAGCGTTAATTTCTATATCAAATGTGAAGATATTTGCAAAGACGACTATTCTTTTTATAGAAGAGTAAGGGTTCTTCCAGAGTTTGATAATAATCAACCTAAATTATTGAATCAATTCTGGAACGGACATATAGAAGAAGAACATGTTGAGTATCTAGCTAAGTATGATGTTTTGAGTATTAGTCCTGGAAATTTAAGATATGTTGAGCGTTTAAGACAAATAAGAGAATTAAATCCAAATATTGTGATTTATGTTTATGATACCTTATGGGATGTTTCTGGGAAAGAGACAGAAACAAATTATTTTATTTGGAATAAACATTACATGATGGAAGATGAATGGAGATTAAAAGATAAAGATGGCAATTATGTTTATAATTTATATTTTTTAAGAAGTGATAATTATAATATAAACGTATATGCTTATCCTGAAGTTCATGAGCAGATGGCTCAGTTTGGAGTTGATGCATATCTGAGCAGAGGATATTTTGATGGGATGTTTTATGACAATATAAAACACTCATTCTGGTGGTTGTATGATCGTGATAGTCCTGATTGTGATTATGGTCAACCTGGATCTAATTGTTTCCCTCAACCTTTAGATATGAATGTAGACGGAATAAATGAAGATCTGGATATTCAATCGGATTTTGATATGGATGAGGAAATATTTAAAATTGGATTAAGAAGAGTTATGGGATTAGTTGATGAAAAGTTAGGTTCAGATACTTTAGTTATGTTAAACAACGCTGTAGAATTTCATAGTATAAGTAATGGAAAAGAATGGGAAGAGAAATTGAGGGAGAGTTCCTTTATCTACCATACTGCAGATCCAGAAAATCCTGATTGTTTCCCTTACTGGCAAGAACATGCAAGAGAACCAAAAATAAATATGAATATGGTCAGAATATCAGATTGGGAGGATTGGGAACATGCTCGATATGGATTAGCAACAAGTTTGATGTTTGATATGTATACTTATTTTACTATAAGTGATGACAGGAGGAATACATTCTGGATGGATGAGTATGCAGTTGATTTGCAGACTGGTATTCCGGAAAGGACTTTGGAAGCTAAAGGTTATTTAGGCGAACCATTGGGCCCTATGGAAAGGGTCGATACCGATGGAGAAGTACTTATGAGGAAGTTTGAGAATGAAATTGTTATTGTTAGCAACTCTGTTAGTTACTATGATGTTAATCTTGGCAAATCTTATAGGTTGATTGATGGGGTACAGGACCCTGGAAAAAATACTGGAGCATTGGTAGAGCAGGTAAGATTATATAGGACTGATGGAAGAGTTCTTCTATTGCCTCTTTGTGATGGAGGAGATGGTCCAAATGGGGATGGAGACTGTATCTAAATTTTAACAAAAGAAATCTTAAACTTGTGTCCTTTTACTTCAAACTCATCTTTGTTTTCATAAGACATATCCTTGAGTTCTAATAATGATGCTCCAACCTTTTCTTTTATGAATGTTTTAAACTCTTCAATATTATATTTTGATGATATTGATAAATTAATCAAATCTTTTTTCTTTAATCCTTTTTCTTTTCTTAAATCCTGTACTCTCCTTATGACCTCTCTAGTAAATCCTTCTTTTTCTAATTCCTCTGTTACTTCTGTGCTTAGTATTACTTTTCCTAATTTGAATTCTGAGAAAGTTAAATTGTCTGGCATGATCTCTTCTACAAAAATATGTTCTCTTGTTAGTTTGAATTTGTCTATGGATATTTCTCCTTTTTCGTAGATTTCATTTAATAATTTAGAATCTAACTTTTCATTTATTAGGGGAGCATCTCTTTTGAAATCTTTTCCTATTTCTGATTTATTCGGGGAAAGATTTATTTCTTCAAACTTATATGACGTATCTGAGGAGATCTCTTTTACATTTAGTTTTGATTTTAATAGCTCTTTGAAATTATTTAGTGTTTGTTTTACTTCTTCTTTTGATGAAATTATTTTTAGTTCTTTAAGTGGCCATCTAACTCCTTTCTTTGCTTTTTCTCTAGCTGCCAATCCCGCTTTTGTTATGTCTTTTACTATGGAAAGTTGTTTTTCTAAATCTTCATTTATATATTTTGAATTATAATCTGGCCATTCCTCTAATGAAACGGATTCTTGCTCTAAGTTAAATGGTATTTTTAGATTTTGATATACTTTTTCTGATATAAATGGTGAGACTGTTGAAAGCATCTTTGTTGTTTCTAATAGCACTTTGTAAATTGTACTTAATACTAGCTTTGGTTTTTCATGAATTTTTTCTCTTGTTGATTGTATGTACTCTCTGGAAAGAGAAAGTATCAGTTTTTCTAATTCTTTTGAAACTTTATCTATGTTATAAAACTCATATAACTCGGTTACATTTTTAATTGTTTTATTTAATTTTGATAGAATATATTTCTCTTCTAATTCTTGTTCTTCTGGAAGTTCTGTTGGATCTATCTTTAATGAAGAAGAATAATTCAATAGGTATTCATGCATATTCCAAAATATTGTTAGTACTTTAAATTTATTTTTTAATTCATCCCATGCAAAATTCACATCTTGACCTGCATTGGTTTGGAACATATAAAATCTAAAGGCATCTGATCCTGATTTTTCCACTACTTCTTTTGGAGAGATAACATTTCCTAGTGATTTTGACATTTTTACTCCATCAATATCATTTATCATTCCGTGCGAATATACATTTTTGAATGGGGCCTCATCGAATGCTAAAACATTGGCTACCATTAGTAGATTAAACCATCCTCTAACTTGATCTCTTCCTTCAAGAATAAAATCTGGAGGGAAATATTTTTCAAAGAACTCTTTCTTTTTAGGATAATATAAACACGCCCATGGCCCAACTCCTGCTTCGATCCAAACGTCAAGTATATCTGGTAGTCTTTCCATTTGATTTCCACAGCTACACCTTATCTTAATCTTGTCTATCCATGGCCTGTGAAGGTTTTCTGGCTCTTCTCCCGACTCTTTTACTAGCTCTTCCTTAGATCCAATAACTTTTTTGTTTTTACATTTATCACATTTCCAAATTGGAATCGGGATTCCCCAATATCTTTGTCTGGTTATTGAATTATCCCTTAGGTCTCTCAACCATTCAGAATAAGAATTATTAATTGAGTCTGGAACCCAGTGGGCTTTTTTATTAAACTCAATCATTTTTTCTTTTAAATCTTCAACTTTGAAAAACCATTGCTTTGTTGTTTTAAATATGACTGGGGTGGAGCATCTTTCGTGATGGGCATAATCGTGCTCTACATCCATAGTTCCAATTAGCACTCCATCTTCTTCTAATTTTTTAGTAAATTTATTATCATCTATTTTTGCTTTTAATCCTGAGAAATATCCCATTCCGTCTGGGAAAACTCCTTTTTCATTAATATTATTATATGGGGGAATCTTGTTTTCATATCCTACTTCATAGTCTTCTGGTCCACACCCTGGAGCACAGTGCACTAATCCGGTTCCAGCTTCTAAATTAACATATTCTTTTGAAAGAATAACTGTATGGACTTTTGGATGTTTTAGTTTTAATTTGGTGTATTCTGGAATTTCTTTTGCCCATGGGTGTTCGTATTCCATTCCCTTTAATTCTGAACCTTTGAATTCTTCTAATATTATGTAATCTTTTCCTAATCTTTCCATTACACTTTCAACCAAATCTCTAGCAATAATCCATGTTTCTTTTCCTACTTGAACTTCTGCGTAATCCAAATCTGGATTTACCATTACTGCAAGATTGAATGCTATTGTCCAAGGGGTTGTTGTCCAAATTATTATATGTTTATCTTGGTTTCTTACTTTGAATTTTACAAAAATAGATTTGTCAGTTAAAACTTTATAGTCGCATTCATGCTTTGCCAATGCAGTTTCACATTCTGCACACCAAGACATAGTTTTTTCTCCTTCGTATAATCTATTTTTTTTATCTGCTTGTTTTATTAAGAACCAGGTTGAATTTATCCAATCTTCTGAGATTGGTAAATATGCATCTTCATAATCTAACCAAACCCCCAAATTAAATAAATCTTCACTCATATGATCTGCGTGATTTTTTGAAAATTCCATACACTCCTTAATAAATTTGTCTACTCCGTATTTTTCAATATCTTCTTTTGAGTTTAAACCTAACTTTTTTTGAACTTTTGAGGATGTTGGAATTCCGTGCATATCATAGCCTGCCCTATCCCAAACATCAAAATTTCTCATTCTTTTGAATCTTAGAACTGCATCTTTTAATGAATTATTCCAAGCCTGACCAATATGTATTCTTCCTGAAGTATATGGGGGTCCTTGTAGGAAATAAAAGGGTTTTTTTCCTTTATTTTTGTCTTTATTTTTTTGGTAGATGTTGTTTTTCTTCCAAAATTCTATTATTTCCTGCTCTATTTCTTTGTGGTTATACATTGTTCTTTTGGTTTTAATTTTTGTTTATATATGTTTTCATTGAACCTCCGTAAATTTTAGAGGTAGCTCTAGATAATAATAGAAATAATCTTGATTATTGAGCTTCTCATTGATTTTGGAGAAGGTTTTGTTTATTTAAATGTTTTTAAATCCGTTTCGTTGTAGAACTTCTTTTAATCTGTAATGTATATTTGGACCGTCCATTATTATTTTGTCAAATGGTTCGAGTTGTTCTTCAATTGTTTGGCATCCACTTATCCCTATCAATGTGGCACATGGCTTTATATCCCTTATCATATGCGCAAGTATATATGGTCTTTTTCCTAATGAAGATTCTCCCAAATCTATAAGAATTAAATCATAATGTTTTGATGTTATTTTTGATAGCATTTCTAGAGGGGTTTTTGCATGGTATGTAGAAAAGAGGGGGAGTGTTAATTCTTCTTCCCACCTTTCCAGAATAGGCAATCTATCGTTTATTAAGAGGGTTTCAATGGAGGTAGTTTTAACCAATCTATTCTACTTTCTGGAAAATTTCATTTATATATTAAATTAAACAAAAGTAAAGAAGTGAGATTCATAAAAATAAAAAAAAGAAAGAGGGTAAACGGAGGTTGTTTTTCTATTTTAGTGAAATAGAGGTGTTATTGCTTTAATTTCTTATTTGTGTATGGGTAGTTTCCTTTATAAATGAAATTAAGGTAAACTATAGAAGTATCTTCTATTATAAATTGCTTATTTGCTAATGAGCTCACTTAATTTGGATATTCTCTCCATTCCCTCTGCTTCCAAGAATTCATTAAAAAATACCATATATTCGTTGTTTTCTGGCAATATTTGATATTTTATATTAGTATTACATATCAATGAATCTAATTTATTTTTTCTCGCTAATGTATAGAATGCATTCTTTAGAGGTTGTTTAATTTCTTTTGGGGGGGTTCTACCCGAGGTTAAATTAGAAATACCAATTATTGTATGACACCCAAAGCCTGAATCATTAACTTTTCTGATTGTATCCAGAACAATATTCGCTCTCATTTCCATATCTGAAGCTAGTAGGGGGGTTCCTGGATCAATAAAAATATTTTTTGGGTCAAATCAGTATTTTGTTGCCATATCAAATAGTTTCTCTGCTGTTTGGTAAGATTCTTGAGCTGAGTTTGTGGGGGTTAGTTTTTCTCTCTCATACTTCTCAGAGACTAATAATACCGCTCCACATTCATATTTTTCTCCTAATTTTAATACTTTTTCTGCCCTCGCTTGTGTGGCAGAGTTCAATATTGGGATACTCTTAGAATAATCATAAACTTCCAAAGCAGCTTCTAATTTATCTGGATCTGGATCATCTATAAATAAAGGGATACTGGTTCTTTCTTGTATTGCTTTGATTATTTTTTTTAGAGTTTCTGCTTGAAGTGTTCCCACATTAACATATATGTAATCTGCCCCTTGCTCTTCCTGAAGTTCTGCTATTTTACAGATTGATTCTAAGTCTTGTTGATTAAAGAATTCTCTGATTGAAGGAATACTATAGTTAATTTTTTCCCCTACTTTTATCACCATAGTCTTTCCTCACATCCCCCGTATTTATCTTCTCCACCCATAATCCCCCAATCCGAGCCGAGAGTAAGTCTTGACGTTATTCCACCTCTTGGATTACAATCCATAACTAATCTTAGCCTCATAGGCTCATAAACCTCTTTTATATGATTATAGACTAAATTTACTGCTCTTTCATAGGAGATAGATACATCTCTAAACTGGAGCAAATAATCTTTTAATGATTTTAATTCAATAATCTTCTTTCCAGGGTACATTAAAATATATAAAATAGCAAAGTCGGGTTGGTGAGGAATCCCTAAGAATGTAAATTCTGGTTGTTTTATCTTTATTTCATAGGGTCTTTCTTCTGGGTTAGGTATTGACTTTAACACACTTTTATCTATGGAATCATATTTCTTTGACATTTATGTGGAATGACATAATGTTTTAAAAAAGTTTTTATTTATTTTATACTCTTCTTTCTTAGTAAATTGGCATTTGTGACTACAGTTATACTAGATAATGCCATTGCTAATTCTGCTATTACGGGGCTTAGAAATCCTCCAATTGCTAGAGGAATAGCTATTACATTATAGAAAAATGCCCAAAATAGGTTTTGTTTAATTTTTGAAAAAGTTGCTTTTGATAGGTTTATTGCCTGAACTACGCCTGTTAAGGAGCCTTTGGCTAGAACAATATCTCCAGATTCTATTGCTATATCTGTTCCTGTTCCCATTGCAATCCCCACATTTGATTGTTTTAGGGCAGGTGCATCATTAATTCCATCTCCTACAAATGCTACAAATCCTTCTTTTTGTAATTCCTCTACTTTTTTCGATTTATCTTCTGGTAGTACTCTGGAGATCACTTCTTTAATCCCTACTTGTTTTGCGATTGCTTTTGCTGTAATCTCATTATCCCCTGTTAACATTACTGTTTTGTATCCTTGTTTGTTTAATGTTCTTATTGATTTTATTGAATCTTCTTTTATTGCATCTGCAACTCCAATAATCCCAATAATATTCTTATTCTCCGCTACTATCATAGTTGTTTGCCCTTGTTCTTCAAATTCTTTTATCTTTTCTGAGAATTCTTTTAATTCAATCTTATTTTCTTGCATTAATGTTTCGTTTCCAATTAGAATGGTTTTATTATTAATTGTTCCTTGAATTCCTTTCCCTCTTAGATTTTTGAAATTCTTTACGGGTTTGTATTTTTTTACGTTAGCTTTCTTTACAATTGCTTTTGCAATTGGATGCTCTGATAGTTTTTCTAGGCTTCCTGCAATCTCTAATAAATTTTTATTTTTTGAATAAATGTTTGTTACTTCTGGCTGTCCTTTTGTTATTGTACCTGTTTTGTCAAAAACTATTGTTTTCACTTCTTTCATTGTCTGGATAGCTTCCCCTTTTCTGATTAGAATTCCTTTTTTTGCTCCAATTCCAGAGCCGACTGTTAATGAAATTGGAACTGCAAGTCCTAGGGCGCATGGGCATGCGATCACTATGACTGCTACAGCTACTCCAATTGAGGTGCTTAGGTCTGAATTAAAAACCCAATATAGAAAGGTTAATAATGATATTACTAATATTGCTGGAACGAAGATATTTGTTATTTTATCTGCTATTTTTTGTATAGGTATTTTTGTTCCTTGAGCTTCTTCAACTAATTTAATAATATGAGAAAGGAAAGTATCTTTACCTATTTTTGTAGCTTTTATATATAAAATCCCGTCTTGATTTATTGTTGCACCTATTACATTATTTTTTACTTTTTTGTCTACTGGCAGACTTTCACCAGTTACCATAGATTCATCAACGCTGCTTTCTCCCTTTGTTATTACTCCATCAGTGGGGATTTTTTCTCCTGGCTTTACTATTATAATATCTCCCAGTTTAACTTCTGAAATCGGAACTTCCATTTCTTTGTTGTTTTTTAGTATTGTAGCTTTTTTTGCTCCTAGCTCTAGAAGTTTTCTTATTTCGGAAGTTGCTTTCCCTTTTGCTCTTGATTCAATATATTTCCCAGTTATGAAAATTGTCATGATCATTCCAGAAACTCCTGAAAAATCTTGTATTGGTATGAAAAAACTTAATACTCCTGTTGAGAATGCAACTAGAGTACCTAGTGCGATAAGAGAATCCATAGTGAAATAGAATTTGTAGAAACCTCGTAGTCCTGCCTTTATTGTTGAGAATCCATAGATAAAAATTATTGGAAATGATAAGATGAGCATTAGAGGAGTCATAAAGTTCATTGGAACAAATTCTATTCCAGAATACATAATGAACATAATTGGAATTGTGAAAAACCATACACCAATTAATTTAGTTAACCAAGAATTATTTTTTTTGAAAGAAGAATCTGAAGAAGATGTTTCTTCAAATTCAATTTCTTTTGGATTGTAGCCAGCATCTTTAATTGCTTTTTTTACATTTTCTTCTTTTATGTTTTCATCTATCTCTAAGAAAGCCTTCCCTATTACTGCGTTTACACTAATGTTTTTTATTCCTTTTATTTTTTTCAGGCTTTTTTCTACGTTAGAAGCACAGCTGGCACAATGCATTCCCTCTATGTTAATTTTAGCCTTTTTCATTTTTTAACTCCCAATTTTATAAAAGAAAAGAACGTATTTAAAATCTATATTTCCCGGCTTTTAAGTCAGAGTTTTTTATTACTAGGGAATTCCCTTGTATTTCGTTTGGTAGATAACCTGGCCAACACCCTCCTCCGGCTTTGTTTTTAGTTCCAATTCCATCAATAGGATACTTGTTTCCACAGTTGTTACATACCATTTGATTTCCTTCTTGTCTGTATCCTTTTTTACTTCCGTAGCAAACGTCACAAGCATCGAAAGCGGTTTTTATAGATCCGTCAGATGCCTTTACGGCAAAGAATTGTATTTTTGTTTCTCCAGAATCATATTCATACCATTTTGCTTGTTCTGTTATTCCCGATAAAAGTATCTTTGTTACTTCTGTATCCTTAGTTACATTTCCAGTTGTAGTGCCTTTACTAATAAAGAAAATGGCTACTGCGATTACTAATATTGTTATAATTATTGTTTTCTTTTTCATTTTTATTTATTATAGTCGCATGATGGACTTCCGCAACTTCCCCCACATGATCCAGTACCTCCACATCCGCCTGAGCAAGATTCAGAGTTTTTGGCCGTTTTTGGTTGTACTTCTTGAACAGTATTTTCTCCTAAAACTGTTGCAGGATATTCTTCAAACACATCTAGAGAGAGTATTTCTTCTTTTGAAGTTATTGAAGAATCATAGTAAACATCGAAATTATTTGGGAAAGAATATTCATTACCTTTTACTCCATTAATCGAATTTAATTCGTTTGTAATCAAAGGAGCGTGTCCTGGGCAAGGAATATCTACAGAAATACTTAAGAGATCTGAATTTAATGCATCTCCTGCTGTTACTCCCCCAGTTATTGTTGCGGTATAAGGAAACACAAGGAAGAATAATATTAGATTGATTCCTACTGTTGTTCCATACATAGTTGCTAGATACTTCTTCTTTTTCTTTATTCCTGCTTTTGATAATAGTTTGTTTTTTCTTAGGTATAAAACTGCTGAGAGAGTGGCAAATACTATTGAAATTAATATTAAATAATAAAATATATATCTATTCAGCAATAATGGCTTAAAAAATTGCATTAATACTGTGGCCCCTAGGACTGCTGCAATGATAAATGTAATGCATCCTATATGGGGAATTAAACCGTATAAAATTCCCATAAAGGGATTATCCCCTTTGTATTCTTTTTTTGGTTTACAACAATCTGATGAATTTTTTTCTTTCATTTTCTACCTCGCTTACTTATATTCATACTATGATTAAAAAAAAAGAAAAAATTCATTTTAAGCAAGTTCTCCATCAATAATTTGTTTAAATGCACTAAATGGCTGTGCTCCAACTAACATTTTTCCGTTTATGAAAAATGATGGCGTTCCACTAACTCCTGCCTTTTGACCATCTCTGAAATCCTGTAAAACTTCGTCTCGGTGTTTATCTGTATCAAGACAATTATTAAATTCATTCACATCAAGTCCAATTTCTTCGGCATAATTCTTTAGGTCATTTACTGTTATTGATTGTTGATTTTCAAAGATTTTATCATGCATTTCATAATATTTTCCTTGATCTCCTGCACATTCTGCTGCTTCTGAAGCTTTTTGAGCATTTTTATGGAAACCTAATGGAAAGTCTCTAAAAATCAATTTTGCTTTTCCCGTATCTATGTATTCACTTATTAGCTGAGGCATGGTGTTTTGAGAAAACCTTCCACAGTAAGGGCACTCGTAATCACTAAATTCGATTATAGTTACTGGAGCATTTGGGTCTCCAAGAACTGAGTTACCCCCTTCGCTAACTTCGACTACTTTCTGTGCAGCTTGTTGTTTGATAATTGTATTCCCTGTTGTTTCGGATCCTGATAAATTGAATCCCAAGGTCACAATAATAACCGCTGCAATTGCCGAGACATAGAACCACGGATTTTTTAATATCTTTTTTTCTTTCATGAAAATTTTATTGTTATGGTTTTATATAACCGCTTTGGTGAAACTAGTTTCATTCTTTAAGAATTATGATATTATTCATTCCTCTTCGTTTTCTCTCTATAATTTGTTTGGATTCTAGTTTATCTAAGAGTCTTGTTGTTTTTACTTTTCCTATTTCTAACTTTTCCATTAAATCCCGTTGAAACATTGCTTTATTTTCTTTTCTTAATAAACTTACCACACTTAATTCTTCTTCATCTAATCCTTTTGTACTTATTCTCTTTTTGTTTATTTTTTTTATTATTGTTTTTACTTCTGGTTTTGAGAACATTATAAATAATCCTATGAATAAAATAAATCCTGTAACCATTAAGCTAATTATTGTTTGTGTTGCTATCGTCCCATACATTGTACATTCTGGGCCGTGACTGCAGGTTTGTGAAACTATGTTTTTCATTGAAATGTTGAAAGTCAGTATAATAGCTGCTAGAACTACTGAGATTCCTATTATCAACATCCCTACGTTTTTGTTTTTCATAGAAGAGACAAAGAAGTTAAGGGTTTATAATGTTTATCTATGATTTTTCTTTTAGATAATGGCCCTTATTCTCAGGGTTAAGTTTTTATAGTGTAGATACCTTCTATTGTAATGAAGGACAAAATAACTCCAGAATATCTAAAAAGAATGAATTTAGAGAAAGTTCATAATTATCCCTGCATTAATTGTTTGATAGATACTGAAGAGCAAATTAAAAAAGGAGATTTTAGTGGTTTTTCTGAAGGCGATAAAATTTGGTATGAAACCTATAAGGAAGAAGGGGAAGAATTGAAAAAAGTTCTTTTAAAATATAAACCTAAAGAGATTATTGAAATTGGTTCTGGAACAGGTAGAGTGATTCAAATTGTTTTAGATACTTTACCTAAGATTTGGGTGCTGGGAACTGAGTCTAATCAAAGAATGTTTAATTTTGTCAGTAAAAGATTTAGTAATGTCTCTAATGTTAGTGTCAGAGGAGTAGATGCCTCTGATTTTTTAGATAGGGAGGAAAATTATGAGATGGCCGTTAGTATGATGAATACTTTGGGAAGCATTGATGATGATGGGCTATTCAAGAAAATTATTAATCGTTCTAATGTTTTTGTTTTTAGTTTGTACAATAAAGAATTTGATAAGCAAAGAAAAAAAATGTATACTTCTAGAGGACATTCTGATTTTAAATTAATAGATGGAAAATGTTATTATCGCGATCCTTGGGTTATGGGAATAGTTTCTAAAAGCTATACTGAAAAAGAGATAGAAAAGTTAGTTGAGGATAGTGGTGGAAAGATAATTAGTCTGAAAAAAGTAGGAATTTTGTATTTTGCTGTTGTTGAGAAAAATTAGTGTTTTACATTTCTTCTATAGAAATCTGCTAAGAACATATTCTTTGTAAACGATCCAGCAGGGAGACCCACTAAAACTATAATCATAACAAAAAAGGTTACTGCTAGAAGAATGCTTTTTAATATTGTTACTATGTAGTCTCCTATACTATTGAAAACAGACTTTAATATTTTAAAATCAAATAAAGATTTTACTGTTTCTTTATTAAAAAAATGTATGAACAATATTGGAACTACGAATATTTCTAAGAGCGTTCTAATAATTCCCCCTGCCCAAGGGTTTGTATAATTAATTATACTCATTACTACACCATATACTAGTATGAATGGTATAGATTTTAGAAACATCCAGAACCCTAATTTTATATCACTCTTAAATTTCAAAACGGGTAGCTGCTTAAATTTACCTTTACTAAACTCTTTAACAAGTCTAATACCATATCCGCCCAAGGCAAACCAACCAAAAATAGGTAATAAAATCCATAAAATATAACACATTCCTTTTGGTCTCTTAAAAGGATAGTTAAAAGCGGTTTTGAAATCTAATTTTTTCATAAGGCTGTTTATTTTTTGTGGTATTTGAATCTTTTCTCTTTTTTTTCAATTAATTTTATATATTAAGGGTATTTCCCCTGCCTACAATGAAGAAAGGGATAATAATTTTAATATTAATTTTGGGCTTGGTGAATGTGGCTTATGCTGCAAATTGTGGTGGAAGGATTCAATGTAGTTGCGGAGATACTTTGACTTCTAGCTTGGTTATGACTAATGATATTCTGGATTGTTCTGAGAAGGCAATAACTATTGGCTTGGATGATCTTGTTTTAGATTGTAATGGCCATGAAATAGATGGAGAATGGTTTTCCGATGTTGAACAATATGGAATTTATATTAGTGAGTTTAGTGGAGTTACAATAAAAAACTGCAATATTGGTGATTTTTTTGGTGAAGGTAATTCTGGCATATATGTTGGTTCTGATGATAACAGGATAGTTGATAGTAATATTTTTGACAATTCTGTGGGCGTTTACTTGGCTGGAAATAATAATATTGTTTCTGGTAATGCAATTCATCACAATAGCCTAGAAGGTTTAAAATTAGTTGATGTTTCTAAGAACTCTATTTCTTCTAATCATATTTATAGTAATGATTATGGTATTGGTGTTTTTGGAGATAGTTTTAGAAATAAAATTTATAATAATGAAATTGAGTTTCAGATTGTAAATGGTATTTTTGTTTCTAAAGCTAGTAATAATCTTTTCTGGGGGAATGAATTTTCATATAATAATGAAGTACATGTTTTCGAGGATTCTCTTTATGGAAATAATTGGGACTTTTTAGGTTTAGGTAACTATTGGGATGATTTTACAGACAATATTGGTTATCCTTTTGTTTATGTTTTGCCTTTTCCTAGTTCTGAGGTAGACCATTTTCCTGTTTTAAAGGTAGAACTTGAAGGATAGAAAGTTTTAAATAGTAAGATTATCTTACTTTTATAAAATGGAAGTTACTAAATTAAGTACAAAAGGACAGATCGTTATCCCGGAGAGTGTTAGAGAGGGAATGGATGTTGGAACTGCGTTTATTGTTACTAAAACTGATAATATGATTATTTTAAAAGAAATTGAAGGATTGAATAATGAAGAGAAAAAAGAACTTAAAAAATTAGACAAAATTTGGAAAGAGATTGATGAAGGGGAATGTGATACTCATAACGTTGATAAATTTTTGAAAGAAATGGATTCTTGGTGATTTCTTATGATAACTAAAGTAACAAGGTCTTCCACATTTGTTAGACAAACTAAAAGACTTGATTCTGAGTTATTAGGTAAATTGAAGAAACAAATATTAAAAGTTATTGAGAATCCCCTTGTTGGAAAGCCTTTGAAGTATAAAAGGGGAGAGAGAACTTTGTATATTAAGCCATTTAGGTTAGTTTACTCAGTTAGAGGTAGTGAGTTGATTTTATTAAAGTTTGATCATCGGGGGCTTTGCCCGATAAGTAAACAAAAAGTAAACCCTATCCGATAAGTGTTAATTATGCCCGAAAAATATTGAATCTTTTGTACTATCCTACAAAAGGGTAGAGTATATAGGTAAGTTGTTGGTATATATAGTTTAACTTAGTAATGGTAACACTTATAACCCATAATCTATTGAAAAATGTGTAAAAATGGCTAGAAATAAACTATTTTGTGGAATTGCATTCAATTATCATGATTCATCTATAGCTATTGGTGAAGGAGATGAAATTAAACTTGTTTTAGAAGCAGAAAGAATTTTTAGAAAAAAGAAAATGAGATGTAATGTTTCTGAAATGGAATTTTTAGTAAAAATTGGATTGAATTCAATAGGAAAAGAACCAAAGGATGTAAATTATTGGGCTATGGAAACTTTATTGAACCCTCTTTTAGATGAAAAAGATAAGACTCCCTCTGAACCTGTTTGGAGAAATATTGATTTTCTTGGAGAAAAAGTAAGATCTTTGGTTGTTAACCATCATCTTGCCCATGCAAGTTCATACTTATTTTCACCATTTAATTCAGCTACTGTTTTAACCTGTGATGGTGGTGGAGATTGTGGAGAAAGAGTAACTGTATATAGGGGGGAAGGAGATAATTTAGAAAAAGTTGAAATTGATTCTCAAAATTTCATTACAGCAAAACCATATGACCTTATATCTACCTTTCTTTATGGGTACCCTAAGGCTGAAGGAAAACTAATGGCGTTATCTGCTTTTGGGAATCCTGATGAAAAAACCATAAATATATTGGAAAACAATTTAGAAGCTTTATGCACAACCGATTATGAATCTGGAGATACATTATTACAAGAATTGTTTCCAGGTTTAAAAGAGGGGGCTGTCAGGAATTATAAGAAGGTTGTTAACTTAGCTGCTAGTTTACAATATCTTTTTGTAAACGAAAGGGTAAATGATGCTAAAAGATCAATAGAATTAGCAGGATTACAAAATTTAGTTCTTTCTGGAGGTTCATGTTTAAACTTAGAAGCAAATACTCATATATTGGACCATACAAGGGCACCTTTATTCGTTCCTTCTTGTTGTGATGATACAGGGGAATCATTAGGGGCATTAGCATATCTAATGACAAAAGTTAATGGAAAAAGGCCTATGGTTAATTTACCTTATCTTGGAAATGGAATCCGAGAAATTGCATATAGCGAAAACACAATAAGAAATATAACTGATGCTTTATTAGATAATCAAATTATTATTGTTCATAATTCAAAATCAGAAATAGGTCCAAGGGCATTGGGAAATAGATCATTTTTGGCTAGACCCGATAGTGAGGCTATGAAAGAATTATTAAGTGTAAGAGTAAAAAGTAGGGAAGCTTATAGACCACTTGCACCTTTAGTTAGAGAAGATAAAGTTGGAGAATATTTTATAGGTCCTAATACTTCACCCTTTATGTTACATCAATATAGATTAAGAGAATCTTTTAGAAAATCATTGGTAGGTGCAATCCATGTGGATGATACTTCAAGAGCACAAACTGTTTCTCAAACAGATAACCCTTTTATATATGATCTTCTTAGTAATTTTGGAGATAGAACTGGAATTTATGCTCTTTTGAATACATCCTTAAATTTACAAGGAGTTCCAATACCAAAGATAATAGAAAGTAATTCATCCGTACCTAAAGAAGGAGCTCCTTTTTTCATAATTTTAGAAGAAGGTTTTGTATAATCGGGCAAATCGCGTATTTTCATCTAAAAAAGCAAATCCAACATAGCTTATAAAAAACTATGTTGTCAAGTACACAGATAATGGTTATAAAGTAATGTTACTACAAAGAACTAATGGATCTAGAAAAGTTAAAGAATATACTAAAAAACCTAAAAAAGACAGATATTCACTTCACAAAACATGCAGAATACCAAATAATATCTAGAGAAAGCACAAAAGAAAAAATCATAAAACAACTGCTGAATCCAAATAATTTAATAGATTTTGAAAAACAGCCAGAAAACAAATATTTACTCATATTTTGGATAAGCAATTCAAAAACAATGATTTTACCAACAATCTTTGAAGGAAAAGGTTTAAAAGTTTTAACTTATATCATGAGATATAGGTCTTGGAAAAAAATAGTTGAAAAGGGGTATGGGAAAAAATGGAAAAAATAATCACATATGATTCAGTGCATGATATTTTATTTATGCATAATGTATATAAGTCTGATGAAAAATTTAAAGGGAATATAGATATAGGCGATTTCATACTAGATATTTCGACAAAGGGATTAATTAGGGGGATAGAGGTACTAAATGCCACAGAACACCTAAAACAGTTCGGGATAACAAAAAAGATGTTAGAAGATATGGAAGGTGGGAAATTTATGGCCAGAGGATCAAAATCTGGAATAATGATTGCAATTAAGTTCGATATAAAAAGCAAAGAAGTCCCTGCGTCTTTTGCAGTTCCAATCGAAACTCAAAGAGTTGCCCCGGTGGCAGCCTAATTTTTATTCTTGCCAATCACACCCAAAATACTTATAAACAATCCATCTTTCTCTCAACTATGTTTGTAGAAAAATACCGTCCAAAAGACTTTAATGAAATTAAAGGTCAAGAAAAGATAGTGGAAAGAGTAAAAGCATTCATAGAAACAAATGACATGCCTCACTTACTCTTCAGTGGACCAGCAGGTATTGGAAAAACAACTCTCTCTCTAATCATAGGAAACAAACTGTTTGGAGAAAATAAACAATCCTTATTCTTAGAATTAAACGCTTCAGATGAAAGAGGAATTCAAGTAGTAAGAGAAAAAGTCAAAGATTTTGCCAGAACTAGAGCAATAAGAGATGTTCCTTTCAAAGTCATCTACCTAGACGAATGCGACTCTTTAACTAAAGACGCTCAACAAGCATTAAGAAGAACTATGGAAACATATTCAAACACTTGTAGATTTATCCTATCCTGCAACTATTCAAGCAAAATTATTGATCCAATCCAATCCAGATGCACAGTATTCAGATTCAAACCTTTAACTTTTGAAAATATGAAAGAAATCATCCATGAAATTTCAGAAAAAGAAGGTTTACAAGTAACAGAAGAAGCAGGTGAAGCTTTATATGAAATTAGTAATGGGGATGTGAGAAAGTTAGAAAATACTTTACAATCGTGTTCTGTTGTCGCTAAAGAAATAACTAAAGATTTGGTTTATGAGGTAGCTTCTGCCGCTAGACCAAAAGAAGTTAAGGAAGTTTTGGATTTATCGGTTAAAGGTTTTTTTGCAGATGCTCGTACTTTATTACTTAAGACTATGTTAAATCATGGTTTGAGTGGTGTTGATATTATTAAGCAGATTCAAAGAGAGATTTTATCTTTAGATGTAGAAGATGCTAAGAAGATGAGAATGATTGAGAAGTGTGGTGAAGCTGAGTTTCGTTTGGTTGAGGGTTCAGATGAGTATGTTCAGTTGGAAGCTTTGATTGCTAGTTTTTGTAGGTAATTTTAAATAGTTTTGAAAGAAAATAAATATATGAACCTTTTAAAGAAATGGTGGTTTTGGGTTTTATTTATATTGGTATTGATTGTAATCATTCCAATTATGATAACATATGCAAATCAAAAAGTTCATGAAGCATATATGGAAACTTATACTGAGTGTAAAGAAAGAGAAGAATCTCAATCTTATGATGTTGATAGTGTTTTAGAGAGATTTCAAAGAAGAGGTTATTTAAATTCCTATAATCAAGTAGTTGAATGTAGAGATAATCCCAATGGGTGTGTTAATACCTGTGCTTCGGGATGTATGCAACAACCAAAACTTACCGGTTTTCAGAATTTTATAATGTTTTATTTTTCTGGAGGCAAATATACAAAAAATCCCTCGGGGACGTGTGATGCGGCGTGCCGTTTAGTTTGTATGTATCCTAATAGAATAGAAGGGATAGGAATTTAGTTTTTGTAAATAAACTTAAACCTAAAGTAAAACTTAAATAGTTCTAAAAGAAAATAAATATATGAATATTTTAAAGAAATGGTGGTTTTGGGTTGTTTTGGTTGTACTATTGACTTTTGTCTTTATGGCTTTCATATATCCGAGATGCTGTGTAATATGGGGATAAAGATTTTGTAAATCACTTATTTTTCCTTATTAACCAAATAGCTGCTAAGACAGAACCAATTAAATTAAAAATTAAATCTAATGCATTATTATAGTATGTTCCAACCGCCTCAGAAGCATTAAGAAAATATACTGCAATTAATTCTATTATTTCATAAACTGCCCCTATTCCCATAGTAATTAGAACAACTGTAAGTAAGAATATCATTTTGTTTTTTTGGAATAATCTCTTTAAGTATTTTTTAAAGATAGTATAGATTAATAGAGTAATAACAAAACTTCCAAGGAGATGCATTAATTGATCGTACCTTATAAAAAATATCCATATATCATATAGTTTTGTTCCGTTAAGATAAATATTACTCCCTAGAAGGTTAGAAAGCCAGAGGATTGATATTAAAAGATAATGGTGAAAGTCTAGTTTTATTTTGTCTTTATAGATAAATAAGACCAATATTATTCCAACGTAAAGTAAAATTGAATAATAAAGTATTTCATAGTTTTTAATCTGAAATGCTAATTTTGTTAGTAAAATAATATATATTCCAGTGAATACAGCTAATAGTTTTAGTTTTAATTTATCTTTCATATTTTAAATTTAAATACAAAATTTATAAATCTTCTTATCTCTTATATGGTAATTAATTTTTAATATCTTCTAATTTAAACATACTAATTTCTGAACCTTCTTTCATTTTGCCACAAAGATCTTTAGAAGTTTCAAATGGACCGATATATAATGCATTTGAGTCCCTATATTCTTCTAACGTATATAATTTTTCTTGAAATATATTTCCTTCTGGATCATCATCTAAATCTTCTAATGTATTATCAAAACAAGTTCCATATCTTTCAAAAATTAGTGGGTCCTCATCACTTAAGTCATATATATTCCTAAATAATTTTTCACTACTGTAAACTCCCCCAAATAGTCTTTGTACATCTTCTGGTGTTTTTCTGAGCATTAATGCTAGGACTGCCCTATTAAAAACTGTATCTTCTTCCCTTTCATATTTTGAATTAAGGGTAAGTAATTTTTTTCCTTTACTCATTTGATCAAAATTAAAGCTTAGCCAAGAGCGATAACCTGCACATTTTGCATATGCCATTAAGCTTGCTGCGTTTACTTCATCATAATATTCTGGCGGGAGTCCTAGTTCTAAATATATCCAATTCATTAGATATTTTATAGATGTTCCCTGACCTAAATTTTCATTAAACCTTCTATGAAAGGATATCTCTTCAGCAAATTTGTTAAATGGTATATCAAGGATAATCACATCTGGTTTTATTTCGCTTATTACATACTCTAGCCTTTCTGGACCTTTAAAATCGCGAGGGTTTATTCCACATAGATTGATTGGCATTTAATTGGGTAGTCTATAGAAATATATAAATTTTTGTGAAAAACTAGTGCAACAAGTCTATCATCTCTGGGTTTTGTTCCATGTATGCCATTGCTGCAAATCTAAGGTCCATAAATTCAGAGAAATGCTCCATGCTTCCTTTCTGTAGTTTGTATAAGGACAGTATTCCCCCTACTTCGGCAACATCCTCTTCATTATAAAAATATGTTAAAGGATTGAAATTAAAACTTTCTTCTTCTAGTGCCTCTAATAATTTATGTTCTAAACCAAATCTGAAAAGGACATGGGTTGATTCATGTCCAGTCATAATTGCTTCTCCTTTTTTATTATCTTCTTTAATATGATAAACAACTGCTGCTGCAAATCCATTTCTTATAGGCTTATATATACACCTTCCAACTGCTTCTTTTGATTTACCAATAACCCTCTCATAGCTCATATTTAGTATATCTGCCCAATACCTATCATTTTCCTCCATGTTATCTACTGGACCTCTAAAAAAGAAATATTGATATGGTTCAAGAGTTATGTTTATATCTAATCCTGGAAGTGTCATTTCTCCAGTTCTGAACCCCATAAATTCTAAGGCTTTTTTCTCTTTTTGATTCATGTTTTGGTGAATTAAGAATTCTATTTAAATTTTTAGTTTGCTACTGAATCTTTTGAATTTTGGATCATTCTTTATCTCTTCTAGCGTTCCTTCTGCTATTATTTTCCCATTCTCGAATAAATAGATGTAATCAAACTTAGTTAATAAATTTAATTTGTGTATTGCAGATATTATTGTTTTTCCTTTGAATATCTTAAAAACACTTTCATAAATTTTAGTTTCATTCAAACTATCGACGCTTGATGTTGGTTCGTCCATTAAAACTATATCACTACTTTTTGCTGCAAGTATTCCCCTAGCAAAAGCTAATCTCTGTTTTTCTCCTCCGCTTAGAGAAACTCCTTTTTCAAGAACATTTGTATCTAATCCATTTTCTAATCTGTTCAAAACTTTTCTAAATTGTGCTAAATCTATTGCTCTATCTAGTTCTTCTTTTTTTGTAGAAATATCCATAGTTATGTTATATCTTATTGTATTATTGAATATCTCTGGATCTTGTGGAATTAGGGTTACGTAGTTTTTCAAATTAGAAATATCATTTTTTAATCTCTCTCCGTCACAATATAATTGTCCTTTATCTGGATTATATAATCCTCTAATTAGGGCCAACATTGTACTTTTTCCTGAGCCGGACTCTCCAACAAAGGCAATCTTTTGACCTTTTTTTAAATCTACATTTATTCCTGATAAGTGTTGTTCTTTTCCTTCCTTATCGTATGTAAAATCTACATTTTTTAGGGAGAGTTTTCTCCAAGTTGGAGATATTTTT
The DNA here is from genome assembly GCA_964471565.1 of Candidatus Woesearchaeota archaeon. Lineage (GTDB taxonomy): Archaea > Nanobdellota > Nanobdellia > SCGC-AAA011-G17 > PNOQ01 > JABIBT01. Next base: position 22,186 of record CAYYFK010000007.1, read on the forward strand.
CCGTGTAGTTCTTTTCTTAATCTATAAAATTCATCATCAATTGGTTTTGCATTTATTATTCTTGCATTTGATTTCAAAACTTCTCCATATAGTCCTGCGAAATTATAGAAGGTTCTTCCGATTGTATGCAAATACCCATACAACATATATAAGGTACCAATCATTATTACCCCAGTTGTATTAAAATCTGAGTATGCTCTCCAGCTTAATACTACAATTGTCATTATTGAAATTGCAATTGATGCGAATGACCATTTAAATTCTGAAAGCATGGCTCTTTTTTTATGGTCTTGAAAAGAAGCCATTACTTTATTATCTACTTCTTTTTTTACTGTTTTTTTCAGTCTTAGAGTTATTATTGTTATAATATTACTTATGTAATCAAATACTGCTGCAGATGCTTTATTTTCAAATTTGTTTATTTTTCTATGAAGTTCTACTATCTTTCTATCAAATCTAAAAATTATGAATAATGTTCCAAATGCGAAAAAGAGAGCAAATATTGCTGCCCTTAGATCAATAAATAAAAGAATTATTACTGAACCAATTAGGGTTACTATTCCTTCTATTACTCTGTAATTCATATGCCCTGAGAACTGCATTATTCCAGAGGATCCTTTGTTTATTTTGTCTATTGTGTCCCCAGAATGATGATCTTTATGCCAACTCACTGGAAGATCTAGTACTCTTGATATTTTTGTGTTGATAAAATTTCTTCTTACTAAAAAACCTGTTTTTCTTTCTAGGTATCTTGCACTTCCATGAAAGGCCCAAAAACCAAGAGTTACTGCGAGTAATAAAGAGATTCTTAATATTAGTTTTCTTAGCTCTTCTTGTGAAGTTATTGAATTCTGTATTGTATTGAATATGGAACCAATTATTAGTGGCTCTAATAAGGCAATTAGATTTGCAATAACAAATAAAAACATGAAAAGTGAGAATACTTTCTTCTCTGTTCTTAAGTATTCCCATTCCGTTTTTAGAAGATTCCATATGGGATTTTTATCAGTCTTCTCTTTAGTCGGTTTCATTAGTATTTTTGTAAAAATGTTTATTTATAAATTTTCCTTGTCAAGTACAGAGAAAAGTATTATAAATTAGGTAAGATTTACACAAAAATAATGATGTGGGTAGATAGATATTCTCCAAAGTCACTAGAAGAAGTTAAGGGCAATTCTATGTCTATTGAACTATTAGAAGACTTTATTAGAGATTTCAAGAGTCATGCTAAAAAAGCAGTTATTTTAGTTGGTCCAACTGGAACTGGTAAGACTGCTAGTGTTTATGCTTTTGCCAAAGAAAATGACTATGAAGTTTTGGAGTTAAATGCTTCTGATTTTAGAAATAAACAAATTATTGAGGAGTTTATGGATTCTGCTATGAATCAAATGAGTTTGTTTATGAAACCTAAAATAATCTTTATTGATGAGATAGATGGATTGAGTGGTATGAAAGATAGGGGCGGGGCACAGGCGTTAGCTAAACTGATAGAAAAAACTAACTTTCCTATTATTATTACTGCTAATGATATTGGATTAGATAAATTAAGTACTTTAGTAAAAAAAACCAAAGTTTTGGAATTTGAAGGTTTGACAAGTTCAGAAATATGCGAAAGGTTGAATGAAATTCTAGATTTTGAAAAACTAAATAAAGATGATTTTGTTGTTAAAAGTATTGCTTCTAGAAGTGGAGGAGATTTAAGAGCAGCCATTAATGACTTACAAACTCTATATTCTAGTAAAACGGTTAATAGAGATGACTTAGAATTAATTGGTGACAGAAAAAGAGAAGAAGAAATAAGTAATGTATTAAGATTAATTTTTAAGAGTAAAGATGTTTCTTTAATTGAAAACTCCTTGGATGATATTAATTTTGATGAATTGCAGTCTTGGGTACAAAAAAATGTTGTTTTAGAGTATGATAAGAAAGATATTCCTAATGCGATGAATTCTTTGAGTTTAGCAGATTTATTTAAAGGAAGAATTATGAGATGGCAATATTGGAGATTTTTAGTTTATCAAAAGTTCTTTATGAGTTCTGGAGTTGCTTTATCCAAAGAGAAGAAATCCTCTGAAGTTGTCAAATATAAACGACCGAATATTGGATTAATGGTTTGGCAAAGTAGGATGAGAATTGGAAAGAGAAAATCCATTTCTGAAAAACTTGCGAGTTATTTTAGGGTTTCTAATAAAAGAGCTTTTCAAATGTTCCCCGATGTTGTTAATTTGATTAAGGTTCCTGAATTTCAAGATAAATTGGAATTAGAGGAAGATGAGATAGATTGGATCCATGAGAAATTATTGTGAGAAAGCTAATTTTCTAAGTCTTTTTATTCTTGCTTGTAATGTTGGGTGTGTACTCATTAAATTAATTAATGATGAGCTTCTAAATGGGTTTGAAATAAACATATTTGATAATGCTGGATTTCCAAATTCCATTTTTTTGGAAGAGGAATGAATTTTAACTAATGCCTCGCTTAAAGATTTTGGGTCTTTAGTTATTTTTGAACCTACTTCATCTGCCAAATACTCTCTTGAACGTGAGATTGATAAATTAATTAGTGTTGCAGCTATTGGTGCAAAAATTGATAATACTAATACTTCACCAATGTTTGAATCTCTATCTGATGAGAAGATTGCGGTCCATCTAGCAAGCATTGCAAGGTACATCAAGGTTCCTGCGATTATTGAAGAAATTGTTGTTAATAGTATGTCTTTGTTTTTTATGTGTGCCAGTTCGTGAGCTAATACTCCTCTTAATTCTCTTTCTAATAATAAGTCTAATAATCCTTGTGTTACTGCAACTACTGCTGTGTTTTCTGAACGTCCGGTTGCAAATGCATTTGGATTTGGGCTAGGAATTAAATATAATTTTGGAGTTTTTATCCCTGCCCTCATAGATAAATCCTTTAGAATATCATGTAATTCTGGTTTTTCAGAATAAAGTATTTTTTTTGCTTTGTAAATTTTCAAAGCTATTTTATCAGAATACCAAAAACTGGAGATATTTATTATTCCAGTTATGAATAAAGCTATTGTTAGTCCCATAGTTCCACCTAAAGCAAAGCCTAAAATTAGAAGTAAGAATGTTAAACTTAGCAACAGAATCCAGGTTTTTAGGTGGTCTTTTATCATTTGTAAATTTTAGAAAATTATAAAGTATATAAACCTTGTTGTATTGATTAGAAAGATTTAATAAATCTGTAATTAGTGTTAAGAATAATGGCTTATGATATTATTGTTGGGAGAACTGCTTCTGATAAGAAAAAATTTGGTGATAGAGGCACTATTTTCTTAGGTAGGCACTATGTAAAGATGGGTCAAACAGTTTCCCTAAGTTCAAATATTCGAATGGATGTTGCAAGGTCTCATGTTGTTCTAGTTTCTGGAAAAAGAGGTTCAGGAAAGTCTTATACACTGGGAGTTATGGCTGAAGAAATGTCTTCTTTACCAAAAGAAGTTGCTGAAAATATGGGGATACTAATTTTTGATACTATGGGGATCTTCTGGACTATGAAATACCCTAATCAAAAAGATGAGGACTTGTTACACGGTTGGGGATTTAATCCAAAAAAATTAGGCACTATTGATATTTATACTCCTCATGGTTTTTCTAAAGAATATAAACAAAAGAATATTCCTGTGGACTTTCCTTTTTCAATAAAAACTTCTGAGTTGAGTGCTGGAGACTGGATGAATGTTTTTGATGTTGAATTAATGAGCTCTGTAGGTATTTTGATAGAGAAAGTTATTACTAATTTGAAAGAATTAAAAAAAGAGTATGGTATTCCTGAAATAATTAAGGCTATAAAAAAAGATAAAGAGGTTAGTAAGGAAGTTGCCGATTCTACTATCAATAGATTTGAGTCTACAAAGTCTTGGGGTTTATTTTCAAAAAAAGGAACTGAAATAAAGGATTTGATAAAACCGGGGAGAGTTTCGGTGTTGGATATAAGTTGTTATTCTAATATTTCTGGAAGCTGGGGAATAAAGAATTTAGTTACAGGTTTGATTTCCAAAAAATTACTAATTGAAAGAATGACTGCTAGGAAAGTAGAAGAAGTAAAAACTATTGAAGCTGGGGAAAGTTACTTTGGTATTGGTACAAAAAAAAGAGCTAAAGGAGATATGCCAATGGTTTGGTTATTTATAGATGAAGCACATGAGTTTATTCCAAAAGATGGGAAAACAGCTGCATCCGATGCATTGATTCAATTGTTGAGGGAAGGAAGACAACCTGGAATCTCTTTAGTTTTAGCTACTCAACAACCTGGAGAGATCCACAAAGATGTAATTACTCAAAGTGATATTGTACTTAGCCATAGAGTTACTGCTAAGAAAGATATTACTGCTTTGAATGACATGATGCAGACTTATTTATTGAATGATATTCAAACTTATATTAACAATTTACCTAGAATGAAAGGGAGTGCTATTGTATTAGATGATAATTCGGAGAGAATCTTTCCTATGAATGTAAGACCTAGACTAACTTGGCATGGTGGAGAGGCTCCTTCTTCTGTTGAAGAGAAAAGAGAAGAGTTAGAAGAGCTAGGATTGGATGTTTAGAAAAATTTATAATCTCTTATTATTTAGAATAGATATACATGTTAGGAATGCAAATAATTGTTTTAGTTGTTTTAATTATTCTGTCGGCCTTATTTTCGGGAATTGAAACTGCCTTGGTTTCTATTAATCAGATAAAAGCACGTTCATTACAAAAACAAAAGAAAAAGGGTTCTGAGGCTTTATTCAGATTAAAACAAAATCCCCATAAATTAATAATTACTATTCTGATTGGAAATAACTTAGTAAATATTGGTGCTGCTTCTTTTGCTACTGTTGTTTTTACTGATTTGTTTGGTTCGAGCGGAGTAGGAATAGCTACGGGGGTTATGACTTTTTTAATTTTAGTTTTTGGAGAGATAACTCCGAAGACATTTGCTTCTCAGAATGCGGAAAGAGTTTCCCTTTTGGTTGCTAGGCCAATCGAAATATTATCTACCATATTGACTCCTTTTGTAAAAATATTTGGAGCGATTGCCAAATTTACAACTAAAGTACTTGGTTCAAAAAAAGAAGATGTGGTATCGGAAGAAGAGTTGAGAACAATTGTTACTTTGGGAAGGAAAGAGGGAATATTGGCAAAGGAATCTGCAAGAATTATGGAAAATGTTTTGGAGTTTGAAGGCACTTTAGTAACTGAAATTATGACTCCCGATGCAAATATAGTTATGATTGATGGAAACAAAAAACTAAAGCAAGTTATTGATCATATAATTAAGACCCCATATTCAAGATATCCTGTTTTTGCAAAAGACAAGGATGATATTGTAGGTATTTTGGATGTAGATGATGTTTTGAAATATTTAAAGAATAAAAAATTGGATACTAAAGTAAAAAATATAGTGAGAAAACCTTACTTTGTTCCTAAGTCGAAAGAGGTGGATGATTTGCTTGCCGAGTTGAGTTTTAAGAAAACTCCTATGGCGATTGTTGTAGATGAATATGGGCATGTTGATGGGTTAGTTACACTTGAAGATATTTTAGAAGAGATTGTGGGGGATATTTTTGATAAAAGTCAAAAGAAGAAAAGTATCTACATAAAGAAAGTTAATGATAAAGTTACAAGGGTTGATGGTAGAGCTCCTATTGAAGAAGTAAATAAGGCTTTGAAGATGGGTATTGTTGAAAGGCGTTTTGATACTATTGCCGGTTTTATTGAACATAAGATTCAAAGAATTCCAAAGAAAGGGGAAACTTTGAAGTTTAAAGGTTCTATAATCGAGATAGATAAGGTGAGTGATCAAGGGATAAAGAGTATAAAGATAATTAAACCTTAAGTTCTAAACAGATTCTGAATTTTCCTGGAGAGGGAGACCCTGCTTTTGTTATTTTTGGTTTATATTTTTTGTATTTATTTTTTATCTCTTTGAAGTCGTTCTCATGGGCAAAGATGTACATGTGTATTTTTCCGTTTTTCTTTATGTGTTTTAGTGCTAAAGATAAGTAATCTTCTGAGGATTTTGGGAGAGGCATTATAATTCTATCAAATTTCTTTTTTATTTTTGGAAGAATTTTTTTTA
>CAYYFK010000008.1:0-26270 GCA_964471565.1 Candidatus Woesearchaeota archaeon
GATTTCTAATTTTTTTCTTTTTTTACCCAAACATTTAAAAATAAAACACTCTAATTAAAAAACATGGATCCTAATCTTAATTTACAACCTAAACAGCCTAATCCTGAAGAGCAAAAAGCTATGAAGGAAAAAGTTAAAAAAATAAAAGATAAGGCAGAGAAATTCAAAGATAAAATTCTAAAAACTCATAAAAAACAGATTTTGGGAATAGCTTTACTTCCACCAAAAAAGGAAGGATCAACTCCAAAGGGGATCCCAGAAGATCCATTAAAAAAAGATAAACGAGATATTAACGTTCTTGTGCTATTAGATGACTCAAAATCAGAATTCCAACCAGATTTTAAACTAAGAGACAAAATATTCAAAGAATTAGAAAAAACAGATAATGAGATTTATCCAGAAGTATATACTGTTTCTGAAATAAAAGAGTCATTATTCGATTCAAAATATGACATACTTCAAATGATAGCAATGTCTGCCATTTTATACGATCCAATGGATGTTTTGGGAGCTTTAAAAATCTCAGAAGTTCATAAAAGCATGGTACTACAAAAATTCGAAAAATACATTGTTAGCTATGTCGCAGCAGGCTCTTTATTTAGAGGAGAAAAATCAAACGATATTGATGTTTACGTAGTTATTGATGATACTGATGTTAGAAGAATGACTCGTGTCGAACTAAGAGATAAATTAAGATCACTAATTATAAGTCAGGGTTTTGAAGCAGCAGCCATAACTGGAGTAAAAAAAGATTTTCACGTTCAAATTTATATATTAACTGATTTCTGGGAATCTATAAAAGACGCCCATCCTGTTATTTTTACATTATTAAGAGATGGAGTTCCAATCTACGATAGAGGAGTATTTACACCATGGAGACTATTACTAAACATGGGAAGGATTCGTCCATCTCCAGAAGCAATAGACATGCAAATGGATATGGGAGAAAAATTACTAGACAGAGCAAAAAAGAAATTGTTGATGATTGCAGGAGAAGATTTATACTACGGAATACTAAATCCATCACAAGCAGCACTAATGTTATATGGAGTTTCTCCTCCAACACCGAAAGAAACAGTAAAATTATTAGAAGAGGTTTTCGTCAAAAAAGAAAAAATCTTGGAGCAAAAATATGTTGACACATTAGAAAAAATTAGAGTTTTCTTCAAAAATATAGAACATGGAAAAGTAAAAGAAATTAAGGGAGCAGAAATAGACAAGTTGCTATTGGATGCTGAAGATTATTTAAAAAGAATAAAGAAATTATTCAAACAAATTGAAAGAAAAACAGAAAAAGAATCATTTACAGAATTATATAAAACATTAGAAAAGAGTCTTACAGATATTCTAAATGCTGAGAACATCAAATTCACAAAATTAGAACTAGGATTCAAAAAATTCTGTCAAAAAGAAAATCTCCCAGAAACACTAGCAGATAATTTAAAATCATTCATAAATGCAAACAAGGATTTCAAGGCAAAAAAACTAATAAAAGCAGAATCAGACAAAATAAAAAGAGAAATCAGAACTTTTTTGAGAACAGTAGTAGAACACTCACAAAGAAAAAAATTCTTAGGTGTAGAAAGAGCAAAATTAAAATTCAAGAATAAAGATAAAATAGGAGAGGTTTTACTTCTAAAAGATCAAGTATTCATAATTAAAGATTTAAAACAAAAAGATAAAATAAAAACTGCAATACTGGAAAAGGGAAGACTAAAAGAAGTAAAGAACTCTACAAGAGATGAATTGGACAAAACTCTATTAGATGTAGAAGTTCCACAATCTATTTCTCTAACTCCCGGTTTATTTGAAGACCTGAAAAAAATAGTTGGCAAAGATATTGAATTATTACTTTAAACTTTTTAAAAACAAATTTTATATAGGGGTAACTAAATTAAAATTCTATGGAGTTTATTGAAAACCTCACAAAAAGAATAAAAAAAATTAAAAAAGAAGCAGAGTCAACTCTTCCTCAAATCAACAAAGAAATAGACAGCATTATAAAAAATGAAGATACTTCAATTCCAAGAATAGAAAGATTATTGGACTTTTTGTTAGATTATGAATATTTAAATGTTGGAAAAACAGAATTTGATAAACTACTTTTTTATTATAGCTCATTTAATCCAGACAATACAAAAATATATGAGAAATCAAGAAAAGAAATATAACTAATGCTCAAAACAAAAAAGTTTATAAACCAAACATCGCCACAAATTCTTAATATGGAAGGCACAATTACCAATTATAGAGGATCACATAAAACACAACATCCTAATCAGATGATCATTAAAGTAAAAGATATAGAAACTAAAGAGAAAGCTAAAGAAATTTTAAAAAAAACAGTGACCTGGATAACTCCTACAAAAAAAGAAATTAAAGGGATTGTAACAAAAGAACATGGCAATAAAGGAGCTGTAAGAGTAAAATTTGAAAAAGGACTTCCTGGACAAGCTATAGGAACAAAAGTTAAAATAGAGTAAAAATGGCACAATTAAGAAAAGCAAATGCATACAAAAAATCAACACGTGCATATACTAGAAAATCAAAATATAAGAAGAAGGGATTCATAAAAGTAGTTCCAGCTTCAAAAGTTATTAAATTCAATATGGGTGATTTAAAAAAAGAATTCCCAAAAACAATAAAATTAATTTCTAAAGAAACTTTCCAAATAAGACACAATGCAATAGAATCATGTAGAACATTAATAAACAGACAACTATCAAAAAGATTTGGAAGTAAAGGGTACAGATTCATAATAAATCAATTTCCACATCACGTTCTTAGAGAAAATAAGATGCTTACGGGTGCTGGGGCAGATAGAATGCAATCTGGAATGAAACACTCATTTGGGAAAGCAATGGGTACTGCAGCACAATTAAAACCAGGAAAAACAATATTTACTGTAAAAGTAAATGAACCAGATGTAGATTTCGCAAAAAAAGCTTTAGCAAAGGCAAGATCAAGAATACCTGGAAAAGTTACAATTGAAATAAGTTAATCTTTCTAACAAATTTTATTAACAATTATACAAAAAAGATGGAAATCGCACAACTATTGGGATGGATTGCAACTTTTCTTTTTTCAATAATGATTATTCCTCAAATGATTAAAACTCTAAAATCAAAAGATACAAATGGAGTAAGCTTACTTCTTTTTATAATATTTTTAATTGCTAACATAATCGCTCTAACTTATGCCATTATGATTTCACAATCTCCCTTAATAATTAAATATGCTATAGCAATTGTAACAACTCTTGCATATATTATTATATTTTTATTTTATTATTCAAAGAAAAAAAAGAGAATAGAATTCCTAGAAAAGTTAGAATTGAAATAAGTTAATCTATTTAACAACAAAACCTTTATATAATTCCATTCAATTCTAAAAGTAAAAAGAGGTAAAAATGTCAAATATATTGTGGTTAAATGAAATTTCTAAAGACTCTATCCAGCAAGTGGGTGGAAAGGGAGCAAACTTAGGAGAGATGTTCAACAACAATTTCCCAGTGCCAAAAGCATTTGTAGTGACAGCAGACGCATACAAAGAATTTTTACAAAGCACTGGAATACAAGAACAAATAAACAAAATACTTGATTCCTTGGATGTAAATGATACAGAAAAATTAAAAGAAGCTTCCGAAAAAGTTCAAGATCTCATTCTATCAATGGGAATACCAGAAGAACTAAAAAGAGAAATCACAAAATCTTATTCAGATCTAAACGTCAATCAGGATCTAATAAACAAAGCACCCCAAGCATTACATCTAATAAAAGCTGGAAGAGATAATCCTTTCGTAGCAGTTAGATCCTCAGCAACAGCAGAAGATTTACCAACTGCTTCATTTGCCGGACAGCAAGAAACATTTCTAAATGTAAAAGGTTCCGAACAAGTTCTACAAGCAGTACTCCAATGTTGGGCATCATTATACACTTCAAGAGCAATTTTCTACAGAGAAAAAAATAATTTTGAACACAAAAAAGTTTTCATAGCAGTAGTAGTACAAAAAATGATTAATTCTGACAAAGCAGGAGTAATGTTCTCAATAAATCCAAATACAAATGAAGAAGAAGTATTAATAGAGGCATCCTACGGATTGGGAGATGCAGTTGTTTCTGGATCAATTTCCCCAGATCAATATATAATAGATAAAAAAGACAGAAGAATAAAAGATATAAAAGTAAATAAGAAAGAGTGGATGTTATACAGAGATAGCAATACTGGAAGAACTACGAAAAGGATTCTAAATGATGAAAAGGCAAATTCTCAAGTATTAACTGATGAGGAGATAAGTAAATTAGCATTACTAACTATAAATGTAGAAGATTATTACAAAAAACCCCAAGATATAGAGTTTGCAATTGAAGGTCAAAATTTATATTTAGTACAAACAAGGCCAATAACAACAGTAAAAAAAATAGAAGAAAAAACTGAAGAAAAAACTGAAGAAGCAAAAGGAAATGAAATCCTATCCGGAATCCCGGCTTCACCAGGAGTTGGCTCAGGAAATGTAAAAATAGTTGATTCTATAGATAACTTATCAAAAATAGAGCAAGGCGACGTTTTGGTCGCAAAAATGACAAATCCTGATTATGTTGCAGCAATGCAAAAAGCATCTGCAATAGTAACAGATGAAGGAGGAACCTCCTCGCACGCAGCAATTGTTTCTAGAGAAATGGGTATCCCGGCAATAGTTGGAACAAAAGAAGCCACTACAAAGCTTTCAGAAGGACAAGGAATAACAGTAAATGGGACAGAAGGGAAAGTTTACGAAGGACTAACAGAAACTAAAAAAGAACCTGCTTTTGAGATCCCAACTGAGATTCCAGAAACAAAAACAAAGATAAAAGTAAATTTAGATATAGCAGAAGTAGCTGAAAAGGCCTCATTATTAAAACCAGATGGAATAGGATTATTAAGAATTGAATTTATGATAGCTGACTCAAAAATTCATCCAATAAAATATATAAAAGAAAATAGGGATGAAGACTATACTCAATTATTAGTAAAAGAAATTGAAAAAGTAGTACAATATTTTAAAGACAAACCCGCATGGATTAGAACTTCTGATATAAGAACAGATGAATATAGAAACCTAGATGGTGGAGAAAGTGAACCACATGAATCCAATCCAATGATGGGAATTCATGGAATAAGAAAAGGTCTAAGAGAACCAAGATTATTAAAAGCAGAATTAAAGGCAATAAAATTACTAAGAGAAAAGGGATATAATAATTTGTCTGTAATGCTTCCAATGATTTCACACCTAGAACAGATAGAAAAAACAAAAGATATTCTAAATGAATTAAACATGAACGAAGTTAAATTAGGAGTAATGATTGAAACTCCTGCCGCATGCTTCATAATTCATGAGATATGTAAAGATGAAAGGATAAAGTTTGTAAGTATAGGTTCAAATGATCTAACACAGTTCACACTGGGGGTAGACAGAAACAACGCAGAAGTTCAAGATTTATACAACGAAATGCATCCTTCAGTTTTAAGATTAATAAAAAAAGTTGTAAAAACAGCACAAAATTATGACGTAGAAGCAAGTCTATGTGGACAGGCAGGAAGTAATGAAAATATGGCAAAATATTTAACAGAAATAGGCATTAATTCTATTTCAGTAAACCTAGATTCTGTAAATAAAATAAGAAGCTTAGTTGCGGAAATTGAAGGTTCTGGAACTCCTAAAGAGCAATCGTAAGCTTTATATACCATTAATTACAGTAAAGTAGTAACAAAAAGGAGATAAAAATGTCAAATACACAACCAAAAGAACTAACATTGAGAGACTATATTGGTCAGTATGATTTATTGGGCAATATGGATAAAAATCTTCAAAGTAATCCTTGGGATGGAGACTTAAGGAGTGATATTGGAGCTAAATTAAGAAAAAACGAAAAATATTTCTGGAATACAACTGCAGACTCGGTAAGCAGAGAAATTCAAAATGATAGAACTTTTGTTCAAAATATGGTTTTAGGCCATGTAGATGAGAACTTAGAAAATATCTTAGCAACTGGAACAGAAGGGTTTGACTTTAAAAAAACAACTGGCCTTTTAGTATATATGGCTCAAAATTCACAGCCTGTTGTAAAAGATCCAGAAAACAAGTCAAGATACGAACAATTACATGAACAAATATACAAAGCAAGCCAAGTTTTGAAAGCTAAAAAAGAAAATCCAGAAGAGGCTAAAGCAATCATGAAAGAAACTTTAAGACCAATTCACGGAGATTCAATTGACAGAATGTCAGTAAATCAACCTCACTTCGTGGAAGGACTATATACTAGCTTTGTAGAAACAGCAACTGAACAATTTGTAAGTGAATTTATGTATAAAGCAAAAGGAAAAGAAGGAACTTACAAAATGGCAGAAGTAGCAAACTACTTAAAAAGAACTATTAAAGGTTCAGATGCAGAAACAAAAATAGACTTAGTTAAAGGCTTAGTTTAACAAAACTAACTTTCTTTTTTTTCTACTTTTATTATCTTTTTATTCTCAATTAATTTAGAAGTTATTCCTCTCATAATCTTTTCAAATTCTTCAGCTCTACCCAGATATTTATCAATTTCTTTACCTTGTAAATATTTAACATTTCCATGCATAACATCATGAGCTAACTCATGCATTTCTTTAAACCAATCAACATACCTTCCATTCAACATTTTTCTTTTAACAAAAAGTCTCTCTAACAACTCAGAAATATGTTCTGGGCTTGGAGGCACATAACCTGCAGCCATCAAAGCAGCATGAGAACTATCTACCATACTCCAATAAACATTTTCTATTGAAGCAACAATATCTATCTTGGCTTTAGCTAAATGCATTGGGCTTCTTCTTAACGTAACAAAAATAGATTCTGCAGTGGGCCTTATTTTCCCTTTAGCCAATAAAACTTTCAAAGGGTTAAAAAAACCACCATGATCAATCAGAGTTTCTCCATACCTCAACATATTAATAACAGTTGGTTCTCCAACCCTAACTTCTTCCATAAAAGTAGATAATGTAACAGTAGTCAAATGTAATTTTTTATAGTATTTTTGCTCAGATAATAATTCACCTAATTCTTGTCTATACCATGCAATCAACTCTTGATCCCAATCAATAACGCAATCATCAATAATAATAACTATATCTATATCGCTTCCTTTCGTTGCTTCTCCTTTAGCAGAGCTACCAAACAAAACAACCGATTTAATTACTTCTTTAAATTTCTTATACGCCTTTACAGCAAAATCATATGCAATATCCTTATCATTCTCAAATTTCTTATTAACAGAAACCTTTTTTTTCTTAGTTGCTTTTTTCTTTTTTGCAGGCAAACTACCACCCCTCAATTTATTTTAATTTTCCCTATTTAAAAATTTATTGATTAGCAAACCTTCCCTTATCTCCACCATCTCCTTGTCCGCCCAATTCTTTAGGCAACATAGAGAATCCTCCACCACTCATTTTAAAATGTTGGTCGGGCAAAGTATCCCCAAATCCAAACATATAGGATGAATAAACATCTCTAACATCAGTCCAAGATGGACCATTATCATAAGAATAAAATGGACTATTCAAACCTTCAGCCTCAACAGCATACGGAACAGGGCTTAATTTAAATTGATTAATCATTCCACCAGCCTCAACAACAGCAGGTCCAGAATACTTTTTACCTTGTGCTTTTTCAATTGCAGCTATTTGTTCTTTTATTGGAACATTTCCCATTCCTGGAGCCAAATGAGTATCTCCATATCCAAAATTATCTGTAAGGTGTAAATGCTTAACATGCTTTCCAATTTTCTTTGCTTCTTCAACAATTTCTTTCTCAGTATATCCATACTTTCTCAGCATATTAATATGCCCAACATCCCATGTAACCCCAAGATTTTTTTCAGCTATTTTTCTAGCCTTTGACATACTAAATCCTTCTTCCTTAACTAATTTTTCAGCAAATTGTTCCTTAGAAGTTTCAATCATTTTTTTCAAGGAATCTGCCCTTGATAAAGTCCACTCTGGATAAACGTTTTCGGCAACAACTAAAGGCATCTTATCTCCAAATTTTTTATAAGCATGAAGAGCAACATTAGAAAAAGTTTCCGCTGCTTTCTCTTGGGCAACATCATCTATAGGCCTAAATATTTCCGGAGTTTGTAAATCAATTAAAGAATTAGATATCAGTTCTGGAGTAACTCTATATTTAATTTCCCCTATAATCTCCTTCTCCATTTCATCTTGCATTCCTAAAATATGCGGAGTCATTTCTCCCCTAGTCATATTTTTTTTATTGTCCATTATCCACTCATTTATTTTTTTAGAATGCTTATGCTCTATTTCACTCTGTTTTCGAAAATTTTTAGTTAAATCTTTCAGTTCATCTTCTTTGTCTTCATATTCTTTTTTCTCTCTTTCAGATTTCCCTTCAGGAGTATACCCTTTTTTATAAGTATTATAAACATCGTTCAAATGAGAAAATAAATATTGATCATACTGTTTTTTTTGTTCTTCATATCTTCCTTCTGTGCTCTTTAGGTTAATAAGTCTCTCTTTCTCCTCTTTACTTATTTGCCCACCTGTTTGGGCATATTTTTGTTCTAGCTTTGCCAATTCTAATCCTTCGTCAGAATCATATCTCCAATTTCTTTGTAAAGCTTCAGTTTCCTCCTTATTTTTCATCAAACCAAGAAAATTCATTTTTTGCTGTTCCCAATTACTCTCATTTAAATTTCTCAGTCTTCTATTAACATCCATAGTTTCTTTGCCTTGTAACCATTCAACATCTTCATGAGTTAATTGTTGGATTTGTCCAGTTTCAGTATTAACAACGCTCATCATCTGTTTTGGATTCAACAAATCTATTCCTCTTTTCTTAGCTTCCTCAATTTCCTGCTCAGTCAAATTTTCCTTTTTTTTATCCCAAATAGCTGCAGCAACTCCTCCTCCAGATGCATGAATATTTACTGGGATATTTCCATCTGGATCTAATTTATGTGCTCTTTCAACAACATCCATAAACTCTTGTTCTGACATTTTCCTTTGATGTTCACTCCATCCCTGTTGGGTAAACCCGGATGGATCAGATTGCGCCGGAGCATGAACAGATAATTTACTTTCCGTTAACTTTGCCATCCTTCTCATTTCATCCATATGTTGGGAAGGAATAGAATCAAAAACATCCTGACTTAAAGCACCAATTTCTACATTCTTTACACCTTCATTTAATCTCATTCCAAGCTCACCAATTTGATTGGCTGTTTGAGGATTAGTGCTCCAACTCAAATTACCAAAATGCATAGCAAACTCATTATCCATCCCATTTCTATACCCATCATGAAATCTATCTACCATGTAATCATCCTATGTGCTTTTTTGAAAATCTCATATAAAGTAAAACATCTAGCTTTAACTAAATTTTCAACCTCATTCAAAACTTTTTTTTCTTCAAATTTTCCTGCTTTTTTCTTAGAAAATCCAGCAACCTTTCCTAGCATATCTCCAAATTTTCCTAGGTCTTTAAACCCCTTACCTAAAGAAGCAAAAAAATCATCATCTTTTTTCTTTTCTTCTTTCTTTGGATAAATATAAGTATCTAAATCTTCCTGGAGTTGTTTTAAACTAAACTCTGTAAGTTCTTCAACAAGAGCCATATCCTCATAAACCTCTTGAGCATAAAGATCATCTAAATCTTCTTGAGTAAAAACATACGCCCGAAACCAAACATCTATTGTTCCCATATGGGCAAAATGTTGACTTTGCCCTTGTCTAACTACTTGAGGGGCAGTTCTATAATGAAACTCTGCTTCTAAACATGCAAAGTAATCCTTCTTAAATTCCATATCTTTATAGGAAGGATGTGCATCTTTTGGATCAAATTTTTTCTTCCCCATCAACTTCAATTCCATTTTCATATTATCAAATGCTGTAACCATGTCTGGGCTTGGTAACCCTGCTTTAGTTTTGAATTCCTTCATCCCTAATTTTTGAGCAGCTCTCAAATAAGGTCTAGCCCAGGTAGTATACAATTTTAAACTATCAACTTGTGCTCTCAAATAATTCTTTTCAATATCATATCTTTTCCTTAATTCCTTCTCACTGGCTTCTCTCCAATTTTTATATTCCTCATATTTTTTCTTAATAATAATTTTAACTCTTTTATTCAAATCCATATTATTTACATCTTTAATTGACTTAGCTTGCATAAAAGCATCTCTCAACGTAACAAAATTTAAATCTCCTCTTGTCATTTGATTAATACTCCCCAATCCAGTTTTAACATCAACCTGGTCCATCCATATTCCTCTTAAGGAATACTCCCCAGCTTCACTAACATCAGATTTTTTTGAGTTGGCATCATCATACGCCTGCAATCTCATATCAAATTCCTTTAAATCATAAATTAAATTAATAATTGTCCTCAAAACAGCATTAACAGTTTCTAAAATTTTCATACCTCTTTCCTGCATAACAGTTGCTCTTGAACCCAATTCCCCAAAAAAACCGCCTCCAGCACTAGCTTCAAAATCTTCTCCTACCTTATCCACCTCAAATTCAATACCTGAGGGAGGATCTGCCCTCATAAAGTCCAAAGTCCAAAAGTAAACGGGCTCCAAAGTACTTGAAAAAGTATCATAAATAATATGGTACTCAACAGGTTTCCCACTATCAAACTTAGAAATACCTTTCTCTTTAATCAGTTTTATTAATTTCTCTCTCTTTTCCTGTTTTTCTTTAAAAGGAATGTCCTCGTTTTTAAGTTCCTTTCTAAGAGAGATGATACTATCATCCATACTAAAAATCTGGTTTAAATGTATTTAAAGATTTCTATCAACAAAACCTTTTTAACCATTCAAAAAATAACTAAACTATGAAAAAATTCCTTATAATCTCAGCTTTTATAGTTATTCTAGACCAAATAACCAAATTTTTACTAACTGATAAGCACTTTTGGTTAATTAACTACACAACAAACACTGGAGCCGCTTTTTCATTGTTTCAAAATCAAACATTTCTTTTAACTATAATTTCTTTCTTAGTGGCAATTTTCATATTCTTCTTAGCAAAAAAAGAAAAAAAACTACAAATGCCTCTAGCTTTTATTTTTGGAGGAACAATTGGGAATCTGATAGATAGATTCTTTTTAGGGTATGTGAGAGATTTCATAGATTTACAAATCTGGCCAATATTTAACGTAGCAGACTCATTCAATGTAATTGGTGTTTTAATTATAGTTTATTTAGTTCTAAAAAAGAAGATATAACCAATTTACATACTCTTATAAACAACTCATGTGCCCAAAATACTATGATAAGATCAGAACGTTTAAAAGGAAAGGGTAAAAGAAGCAACCCAAAGTCCAGTTTTTCTAAAGGGTCCCCTAGAAAAGATGAGAGCTATGAGGAATATTCTGACAGAAGAAATTCAGGTAGATCTAACAGAAGAGACTCCAATAAAAGGTTTAGCTCACGTAGCAAAAATAAACCAGAGTTAGAAATGACAAAGGTAACTTGTTCAGCTTGTGGTGAAAAATGTGAAGTTCCTTTCAAACCAACTTCATCTAAACCAGTATATTGTAGTAATTGCTATTCAAAAGACAATGGTAAAAACTCTAACAAAGATCTTAAAATAATTAATGAGAAACTTGACAAAATAATGGAAGCATTGGATATAAATTAATTCTAAAAGAAAAAGCTTAAATATAAACTAATCAAAAACTAACCTATGAACAAATTATACTTAGTAAAAAGAAATACTCAAGAAATAATCTCAGAAGAAAAACTAAAAGGCATTCTAAAAAAGAGATCACCAAGAGTTTATTGTGGATACGAACCTTCCGGAGAAATACATCTAGGACACCTAGTAACAATAACTAAATTACTTGATTTACAAGAAGCAGGATTCCAAGTAGTTGTTTTATTCGCAGATTACCACGCCTACTTAAATCAAAAAGGAGATTGGAAATTTATAAATGAACAAGTAAAACATTGGAAAAAGGGGTTCAAGGCAGCAGGATTATCAAAGGCAGAATTTGTAGTTGGAAGTTCTTTTCAAACAAAAAAAGAATATCAAGAAGACGTGCTAAAATTATCTTCATCCGTAACTATTAAGAGAGCATTAAGAAGCATGCAACAAGTAGCAAGAGACATAGAGCATGCAAAAGTTTCACAAGTAATTTATCCATTTATGCAAATAGTAGATATGAAACATCTAAAACTAGACGCAGTACAATCAGGGATAGAGCAAAGAAAAATACATATGATGGGTTCCGAAGTATTTTCTAAGATAGATTATAAAACTCCATTATTCATACACACTCCATTAATAAATTCACTAAAGGGGCCAGGATCAAAAATGTCATCCTCGGAAGCAGAATCATTTATTTCAATTAGAGATTCAGATGAAGCAATAAAGAAAAAAATAAACAAAACACATTGTATCTCTGGAGAAAAAAACAGTCCAGTTCTAGAAATAATAAAGCTAATAATTTTTCCAAGAATAAAAACCTTCGAAATAAAAAGAGACAAAAAATTTGGAGGAAATCTAAAATTCAAAACATATGAAGAGCTAGAAAAAGGATTCACATCTAAAAAAGTTCATCCACTAGATTTAAAGAACTCAGTTTCAGAATATTTAATAAAAATCATAACACCAATAAGAAAAGCTTACAAATGAAATTAATCATTATATACGGTCCACCAGCTTCTGGAAAACTTACTGTTGCTAAGGAGCTCTCCAAAATTACGGGATATAAATTGCTCCATAACCATCTCTTTGCTGATTTGGCTGGAGAAATATTCGAATTTGGGAACAAAGATTTCTTTGAATTTATTAATGAGACTAGGCTTAATTTAATTGAAAGGGCATTAAAGAAAAAGGTTGAAGGTATAATCATGACCCTCGTTTATATAAAAGGGAAGCACGAACCACTCTTGAGAAAATTAATTAAATTAGTTAATAAAAACAGAGGAACTTATCATTTTGTAAGATTAAAATGCACAAATAAGGAACTCCTAAAAAGAGTTAAGTTGCCTTCTAGAAAAAAATATAGAAAACTAACCTCGCAAAAAATTCTTAATCAAAGTTTAAAAGAAGGAGACAAGAATGAAAAAATAAAATTTGTTAGGAGTTATGAAATAAACAATACTAAAATACCTGCAAAAAAAGTTTCAGAAATGATTAAGGAACATTGTAAATTAAAATGAAATCTCACACAGAATATCTTTATTTCAAAACAGAGAAAAGACAAGAATTTCTAAACATAACTAATGAAGTAGAAAAAGTAATAAAAAAATCAGGAATAAAAGAAGGTCTAGTTTTAATTAATCCAATGCACATTACTGCAGCAGTTTATGTAAACGACGCAGAATCTGGTTTAATCCAAGATTTCCAAGAATGGTTAGAAAAACTAGCTCCATATGGTTTAGATTATAAACATCATCAAACTGGAGAAGATAACGCAGACGCACACATAAAAAGAACCCTAATGGGACACCAAGTTACTATGGCAATAACAAACAACAAACTAGATTTGGGACCTTGGGAACAAATATATTACGCAGAATTTGACGGTCAAAGAAAAAAGAGAGTTTTAATAAAAATAATTGGAGAATAACTAACCTTTCTTCTCAGCATAAACTTCCAACCATTTCATGCCTCCATCAACAACAGAAACTTCACTAGATAAAACAGTAAAACCTGACTCAACCAAAAATTCTTTCATTTCTTCTTCTTTGTACAAAACAAAAACTCTTTCTTCATCTAAATATTCAGTTTTAACAACTTTTTTCTCTCCTTCTCCTTCATAAACTGCTAAATAAAAAATCCCTCCAGCATCCAAAACTCTATTAAATTCTTTAAAGGTATTCAAAATTTCTTTTTTATCAATATGCTCTAAACAATGCATACACCAAATTCCATCAAAAGATTTAACCTTAAATTTCATCTTTCTGAAATCCATAGTTTTAAATTGACCTTTAGGAACATTTTTTTTAGCTTCAGCAATCATATTCTTAGCAATATCAATTCCAACAACATCTAATCCCTCTTCCATTAAGTATTCAACATCTCTGCCAATACCACAACCAGCATCCAAAACTCTTTTACCTTTCAATAAAGAACTAAATTTAGTCAGTTGGAATTGCATCAATTTATGATAGTTATATTTAGAATAAATCGACGCTATCTTATTATAAACTTTAACAGCTTCTTTTAGCTTGTCTTCCATAAGAATTAAGACAAAAATAAATTTAAAAGGTTTTCTTTAGTACAAAATAACCTTAAAACTTCACTCTTCTTGCTTTTGGAACATAGTTTAAAACTTTATTTCCAGTAGATTTTCCACAACCCAAGAACTCATTTTCATATTTGATTAAAAAATAACCTTTTTCCAACTCTAAATTCAAATCTTCTCCAGTCATCCAACTAATAAAATCATTTTTCTTTAACTCTAAAATATTTTTCTTTGCTTTAAATAATTGGCTACCATCGATACTTAACCGAACCCCATCTTTAACAATACTCAAAAAGTACAAACCAATATTATTTATTTTTAGTTTAGAAAAATCATGCTCTCCGAATTCCTTATTAATAATATAAATTCTATCTCTTGGTGTTCTAAAAACTAAATATTCTTTGAAATTAAATTCATTTCCAAATTGCTCTTTTAATTGCTTATTTAGCTTCTTTATTTCCTTGCTATTTAATAAATCAAAATTTCTCATTTTATAGCTTCTTTTCTTTCTTCTAGAAGTTTAAGGTAATATTTTCCAATATTTTCATTATACCATTTTCTTCCATCACTTACATTTTTTCTTTGTGCCTCTTCAATTACTTTAATTGTTTTTCTGGGGCTTCCATGAACCATTTTACTATAGGCAATAAAACCCTTTTTAGAAACAATCCACATGAAATCAAAATTATTAAAGATTCTCAAAACTGGTTCATTTGAAAAAGAATCTCCAAAAGCCCAATTATCATGTTTTAGAATTAATCTTTTTATTTCTTTAATTTTCTCCTTTGGGTAATTTACTTCTTTTAAGATCTTTTCAGCAATTTTCTCTCCTTCAACAGAATGTAATTTCCTAACATCTAATTTTAGGGGGTCTGCATTTTTTGGAACCTTAGAATACCCAACATCATGCAAAACAACTAAAGGAATTAAAATATCATAATCAACTTCTCTTTCATCTACAAACTCTGGAATAATTTTAAATAGCCACTTAATGTGTTCAACATCCCATTTTCTTCCCTTTTTGTAGAAGGGTATAGACTTCTCCAAAATTTTTTTGAATATTTCTCTCATCTGTGCGTAAAAATAAACTCCAAAACTTTTTCTTTTTTGTCCAATCTACAAAAACCAAATCTTTCAAATTGTATTAAATCTCCGACTTTCAATTTCTTAACACCAGATTCACAAACCCCACTAACAAACTTACCATCATCCATCAAAACTTTAGCTTTAACCAAATCTTTAGAAGCGGGCAACCAATGTATCAACTTAGCCCCTAAACTTTTATCCAAACCCTCAGAAATAAACTTTCCATCTTTAAAATTAAACAAATGCATAAACCTATAATTTTTACCTTTTTCTAATTTATCCTCAATATAAAATTCATTCTTAACTTTTAATTTACGTACACCATCATGATCTGGATGTAAAGGAACAAAAACATCCTTTCCAGAAAAACCCTTTATCTTAATTTTTTTAGGCTTAGAAATGAAAAAATACCTATTAGCAACTTCATCAATAATCCTTTTATTCCTAATTATTAAATCATCCCAAGTCATAGTGCTCTCACTTTTAGAGATACCAGTACTAACAACAAAATCTTTAATAGCTTCAGGTAAAAATCCCCTTCTACGCAAAGCAACCAAAGTAGTTAATCTAGGATCGTCCCAACCAGACAACTTTTTCTTAGAGATCTTATCTCTTATAACACGGCCAGAGCTTAAAACCCCCCTCATATTAAATCGGGCCAATTCATAAGTTTTAGTAACTTCTAAACCCAATAATTTCTGCAAATATCTTTGCAATTCAGACATAGCTTCAAACTCTTTACTTCTCAATCTATAGCTAACTTTAAAATATCCATCCATAACAGAGTTTTGAAATTCATAAGTTGGCCAAACTCTATATTTTTTCCCAACCCTAGGATGCTCTCTATTAATTATTCTAAACAAAGTAGGATCTCTCATAACCGCATTTTTATGATTCATATCTCCTTTAAGTCTAACAACGCAACTTTTCTCTTTAGCTTTCAGAAATTTCTTCCAATCTTTATTTCCTCTACACTCACAAACTATTTTCTTTCTTCTATTTTCTTTTATTTTTTCAGAATCACAAAAACATACATAAGCATCCTCGCTTTTAATTATCTTCTCTCCAAATTTATAAAATAAATCCATATAATCAGAAGCATACTGAACTTTATCGGGTTCAACTCCTAACCATTTAATATCTTCTAAGATAATATCATAAAACTCTTTATCAACTAACTCAGGATTAGTATCTTCAAATCTCAAAAAAAACTTTCCTTTATATTCTTCAGCTAACAAAAAATTCAATAAAAGAGCCTTAGAATGACCAATATGTAAATATTTACTTGGTTCGGGAGGAAAGGCAGTAATAACTTTCTCTCCTTTTTTAATATTTAAAAAATCAAATAATCCACTTTCTTTTTTTATTTTTTCAACTTTGCCCAACTTTTCTAACTCTTTCTTTTGCTCTTCGAAAGATAAAGAATTAATCTCATCAACAAGCTTACTTAATTCTTTCATAAACTTTTTCATATCTTTTTTTAACTCTGGAAACTTTCCAATAAGGTGTCCAACAACCGCTTTTAAATTAGCTCTACCTTTATACAAGACAGCATTATCAAGAACATATCTCTTAATTTCTTTTTTATTCATTAAAAATAAATTAAATTAAAACTTTATAAATCTTGTCTGTAATAAAAACATTTATTAAATCAATATAGTTCCCAAACTCTCAATGAATCCCACCGAAATATTGTTTAAAACAATAAGGGAAAATATAAGCAAAGAAGATTCAGAAATAATTTCTATAATAAAAGAAGATTCAAATTTATTAGCAACCTCAAACTCGTTCTGTATTCAATGTGGAGATTGTTGCAACACTAGATGTTCAAATATAGAATCAGAAAGAGGATTATCTTATTGCTTACTTCACGAAGAAGATTATCCAAATGATAAAAGGATTCCAGATTATTCTGACGTATATGAAGAATTAGACTCAGAAATATTCACAAAACCTCTAGTATGCCATACATATGGTCCACATTTAGGGTTATTATCAATGATAAGGGGAAAGGATACAATCTGCTCCGGTTCAATAAAAATGTTCAGAGAGTATAGAAAAAACGAAGGCATATTGGCAAACTGAAGAAAGGGAATGCCCTGATAAAAAGAGACTAATCTATCTTACTGCAGCAATAATAGCAATAGAATGTTTATTATTATACCAAATGCATAAAGAAAAAGAGTCATTAATAGAAAAAATAGAATTCTCTCAAAACAGCCTAGATTCAAAATTATAATAACATTTATTAAACAATCTCAATTCACAAAATTAATGGAAGAATACAAACCAAAGCCTGATTTTATGTTTAGAACCACGCCAAGAAAGATACTTATTGGGGGAGGATTCACTCTTTTAACATTTCTAGCAACATTTGAATTATTCTCCCAAGGATGTTCTCAAACTAAAAATTTAGAAGAAATGGCCATTCAAGAACAAACTGAAATAAATAATCAAACAACCTATCTAGATTCAACTCAAATTTATCAATAAAAAGATTTATAAACAACCCACGTTCTCAAAAACTAATTAACCTAATGATAGGAGGGTTAGAATGACTGAAATAACACAAGAAAAAGCATATGAAAGTATAGAACTTGCCAAAAAAACAGGAAAAATAAAAAAGGGCACCAATGAAGTAACAAAAGCTACCGAACGTGGCGTAGCAAAATTAGTTGTTGTCGCAAAAGATATTTCTCCTCAAGAAATTATTCTACACCTTAAACCTTTATGCGAAGAAAAGAATATTCCATTCGTAGAAGTAGATTCGAAAGAAGAACTAGGTGCAGCAGCAGGACTTCAGGTATCAACATCTGCAGTAGCAGTAATTCAAGAAGGCAAAAAATGAAACCAACTAGAGATAAGAAAGATTCCAAAAAAAAGGAAGTTACTAAACTTTTCAAGGAAGCAGTAGAGGCACGAGTTGAAGAGATAGTTGGAAGAACAGGTATGAAAGGGGAAATTACTCAGGTTAGATGTAAAGTTTTAGAAGGTAGGGACCAAAATAAAATATTGAGAAGAAATGTAAAAGGCCCAATAAAACCTGGAGACTTATTAATGCTTAGAGAAACCGAAATAGAAGCTAGAAGAATTGGCTCAAAAGGTAAATAAAGATGGCTAAATGTTCATTTTGTTCAAAAGAAATAGAAAAAGGTACTGGAAAGATATATGTATATAAAACTGGAAAGATTCTTAACTTTTGTTCTATGAAATGTGAAAAGAATACTTTAAAATTAAATAGAAAACCAGTTAAATTCAAATGGACAAAAGGTGAAAAATGATACAACAAACTTTAGTATTAGTCAAACCCGATGGGGTTAAAAGAGGTTTAATTGGGAATATAATCAAAAGATTTGAACAAAGAGGAATGAAAATAGTTGGATTAAAAATGGTAGAAATTGATCCTGATTTATCAAAAAAACACTACGCTGCACATGTTGACAAAGATTTCTATAAGGGATTAGAATCATTCATAACCTCTGGACCTGTTGTAGCAATGGTAATTGAAGGGGTATCCTCAGTTGAAGTTGTTAGAAAGATAGTAGGTTCAACAGAACCAAAAACAGCAGAAATGGGAACAATACGTGGAGATTATGCACACTCTTCATTAGAACACGCAAATTCAAAAGACGAAGCATCAAAAAACTTAATTCATGCCTCAGGAAATTTAGAAGAAGCAAAAGATGAAGTAGCCCTATGGTTTTCCATAGATGAATTACATAATTATAAAGTTTCACATGAAGAGCATACACTTTAATTCTAAAATGACAAATCCAATAAAAATAATAGCTTTGGTAGGAGCCTGTGCATTAGCAGGGCATTTTGGATCAAACTTCAATTTAGATGAGAGAGTACAGTCACAAGTAGAGAAAGCATACGAACAAGAAGCACAAAAAATAAGAATAGCATTAGAACTAAATAACGACGGAAAAGCAATAAATCTAGGAGAAGCATTTTCAAAAACAGAAACGTTTGTTCCAGTAAATAGAGTATCGGCCGATGGGCTAGAAAACAAAATTGGGTTCAGTTATAACGTTGAAGACACTAAACATGTGAAAAAAGTAAACATTGATTCAAATTTAGCATTATTTTACGATACTTTCGGAACAAGATATCATTTCTCAATAGAAAAATATTCAAGAGATATTTCAGAGATCCTAAGCATATCATACCATAATGGAGGATCTATATATGGGGACGGTTCTGTGTTTATGTGGGATAATAATCACGATGGGAAATTAGATCATATAAATATAATAGATAAAAAAAATAATACAAAAATATCAATATCTAGGTTTAAAGGTAAATTAGAATATGGGGAGGTAGATGAAGAAACTGCAAAGAAATTATACGATTTGTATTCTGGGATTTACCATCAATTCAGGGAACAACATGACATTCCAAAAAGAATAAAAGAATTTACGCCAAAATTTGAAATAAAGGAAACCCACATAGAAGGACCATTTATCCAAGACCCGACAGAAAGTGGAGATAGCTTAAATATACAAAATTAATTCTCTCCAAAACCTTTTTAAAACACTTATTTAGCCTAATATTAAGATGATAAGGCAACCAATATGTGTACTTTTAGCACACGTAGACCACGGAAAAACAAGTATTTTAGATAGCATTAGAGATTCCTCTGTTGCAGACAAAGAAGCAGGAGGAATTACTCAAAATATAACAGCACATTCTATAGAACTAAAAAAAATACAAGAAACATGTGGAGATTTACTAAAAAATATTAACTTAACAATTCCAGGAATTTTATTCATAGACTCACCAGGACACGAAGCTTTCACAACTCTAAGAAAAAGAGGGGGAAACATCGCAGACATTGCAATCTTAGTAATTGATATTAATGAAGGAGCAAAACCACAAACCTTAGAAGCTATTGAAATTCTAAAAAACTCAAAAACTCCTTTCGTAGTAGCTCTAAATAAATTGGATAGAGTTGGAGGATTCAACTCAAATAAAAAACCAATTCTACAAAACATTAAAGAGCAACAAGACTTTGTACAAACAGATATAGAAACCAAGTTATACAAAATAGTTCAAACTTTACACGAACACGGGCTACAATCAGAAAGATTTGATAGAGTAAAAGATCACACAAAACAAGTGGCTATAATCCCTTGCTCTGCAAAAACAAAGGACGGCCTTCCAGAACTACTAATGGTAATTTCTGGTCTAGCTCAAAAATTCTTAGAAGGTTCTTTAGAAACAGACTTAGAAAAACCTGCAAAAGGAACAATTCTAGAAGTAACTGAAGAAAAAGGAATAGGAAAAACATTAGATGTAGTAATTTACGACGGAAAAATAGAACAAAATGATACAATTCTAATTGGGACTCTAGATGAACCAATAAAAACAAAAGTAAAATGTCTATTCAAATATGAAAAATCAAAACTAAAAGAACAAAAAGAAGTGCATGCATCTGCAGGAATAAAAATCTCAGCTCCAGATTTAGACGAAGCAATTCCTGGGATGCCACTAAGAGTTGCTAACGAAAAAGAAAAAGAAATAATCAAAGAATTGCAACAAGAAATAGATGAAGTAACAATAGATACTGATAATGAAGGAATCATAGCAAAGGCGGATACATTGGGTT
Source organism: Candidatus Woesearchaeota archaeon (assembly GCA_964471565.1). GTDB lineage: Archaea > Nanobdellota > Nanobdellia > SCGC-AAA011-G17 > PNOQ01 > JABIBT01. The sequence goes on from CAYYFK010000008.1 coordinate 20,922, forward strand.
CTTTAGAAGCTTTAATCTCATTATTAAAAGATAAAAATGTTAAAATAAAAAAGGCGGCAATTGGAAACATAACAAAAAACGATATTGCTGAAGCATCATCAAACGAAGATCCACTAAACCAAGTAGTTGTAGGATTTAATGTAAAAGTCTTAGAAGAATCTAAAGATGTAAAAATAATTACAAACGAAGTTGTCTATAAAATAGTAGATGATATTGTTGAATACAAGGAAAAAAAATCAAAAGAATTAGAATCAAAAGAGTTTGAGAATCTAGTAAAACCTTTCAAACTTAAAATAATGTCAGGATGCATATTTAGACAATTAAATCCTGCAGTTGTTGGAGTTGATGTATTAATAGGAACCGCAAGAGCAGGAACTCCTTTAATGACTTCAGAAGGGAAAAAACTAACAGAACTAAAAGAAATACAAGATAACAAAGAAACGGTATCAGAAGCAAAGCAAGGAAAAGAAGTAGCAATCTCTCTACCGAATGTAACTTGTGGCAGACAAATTAAAGAAAACGACATATTATACTCAAATATTCCTCAAGAAGACTTCAAAAAGCTTAAAAAACTAATGAAAAAGTATTTAAATGAATCAGAGGTGCAATTGTTAAAGGAAATCGCTGAAATCAAAAGAAATGAAAATCCAACATGGGGTATGTAAAAAATGTTTAAATTAACAATAAATGACGTAAAGGCAAAAAAATCATATAAGAAAGAAGTAGAATCAGACATATTCATGAATAAAAAAATCGGAGACAAAGTTTCCGGAGATGAATTTGGTTTTAAAGGCTATGAATTCACAATAACTGGTGGTTCTGATAAACAAGGGTTTCCAATGCGGTCAGACGTTCCAGGAATCGGAAGAAAAAGACCATTAGTTGTTTCCGGTATTGGAGTAAAAAATAAAGTTAAGGGGATGAGACAAAGAAAAACAATGCATGGAAACACAGTAGATGACAATATTTCTCAGATTAATTTAAAAGTTGAAAAATACGGAAAAGAAACTATTCCAAAACTATTGGGTTTAGAAAAAGAACCCGAAAAAACAGAGGAAGCTCCTAAAGAAGAAATAAAACCTACTGAAGAAGTAAAGGAAACGCCTAAAGAAGAAAAACCTACTGAAGAAAAGAAAGAAGAAAAAAAGGAAGACGTGAAAGAGGAACCAAAAAAAAGTGGCGAAGAAAAATGAAACCAAAGAATTACAACCAGAAATTAGTATTGGTCTAGTTGGCCACGTAGATCATGGAAAAACCACTTTAACACAAGCTTTGTCCGGAAAATGGACAGACGTTCATTCTGAGGAATTAAAAAGAGGAATTACAATTAGACTTGGATACGCGGACACAACTTTCTACAAAGATCCAGATAAAAAAGAACCAGAATGTTACACCGTTGAGAAAAAACCTAAATATATCCCACTAAGAAAAGTTTCATTTATAGATGCCCCTGGACACGAAACATTAATGGCAACAATGCTCTCTGGAGCAGCAATTATGGATGCAGCATTATTAATGGTTTCTGCAACAGAAGAATGCCCACAACCACAAACTAAAGAACATTTAATGGCATTAGAAATCGCTGGAGTAAAAAATATCATAGTTGTACAGAATAAAATAGATTTAGTAGAAAAAGAGAAAGTTCTAGAAAACCACAAACAAATAAAAGAATTTCTAAAAGGGACTATAGCAGAAAACTCTCCAATAATCCCAATTTCAGCTCAACATAATATTAACATTGATGTTTTGATAAAAACAATACAAGAAACATTTCCCACTTCAGAAAGAGACACTAAAAAAGACCCATTATTCCTAGTAGCAAGATCTTTTGATATAAACAAACCAGGAACAATAATTAAGAATCTTAAAGGTGGAGTTCTTGGTGGAGCAATGAAAACAGGTATTCTGAAAAAAGGAGATTTAATAGAAATAAAACCAGGAATCAAAAAAGAAAAACAAAAGAAAGTAATTTGGGAACCTATAAAAACTAAAATTGAATCCTTAATAACTGGAAATCAAGAAGTAAAAGAAATTTCACCCGGTGGTTCTGCTGGAATTCAAACTAAATTAGATCCTTCAATAGTTAAGTCAGATTCTTTAGTTGGAAATGTAATTGGTTTACATGGAAAAATGCCAGAAACTTTAGAAGAGTTTAATCTAAAACAAACTTTATTAGAAAGGGTTGTTGGTTCAAAAGATGAGTTAGTTGTTGAACCTATAAAAATGAATGAAATTTTAATGCTTAATGTTAATTCAACAGCAACAGTTGGAACTGTAACTGAATTAAAAAAAGATTCTATAAAACTTAAACTAAAAAAACCAGTGTGTGCTTTCAAAGAAGATAGAGTTACTCTTTCTAGAATGGTTGGTGCACGTTGGAGACTAATTGGTTACGGAGAGATTATTTAATTAAAAAACTCTAGCTACAGAAATAACTTTATCTCCATCTTTTAACTTCATAATTCTAACACCTTGTGTATTACGTCCAATCTTAGAAATATTCTTAGCTGAAACACGAATCAAAGTTCCTTTCTTAGTAACCAACATTAAATCATCGTCAGATTTAACAGATTTTATGCCAATAACTTTTCCATTACGTTCAGAAGTTTTAATGTTAATAACGCCTAAACCCCCCCGATTAATAGTGCTATACTCATCAATGGAAGTTCTTTTACCATATCCATTTTCAGTAACACTTAGCAAACTATCTCTAGCAATATCCACACCAATAACTTTATCCTTTCTCAATTTGATAGCCCTGACACCTGTAGAATTTCTACCAACTGGCCGAATCAATGAATCCTTAAATCTAATCGCACGACCACTAGCTGTTGCAATAACCAACTCTTCTCCATCTTCAGTTAAAATAACATCAACTAAATTATCTCCTTGCTTCAAATTGACAGCAACAATTCCTCCCTTTCTAGGTCTACCATACTCTTTCAAAGCAGTTTTTTTAATTAATCCTTTCTTAGTTATAATATTCAAATACCCTTCATCAAAAGACGAAACAGGAATAATAGTACGAATTCTCTCCCCCTCTCTCAATCTAAGCAGATTAACTAAATTCATCCCCTTAGCGTATCTTGAAGAAGAAGGAATAGAATAAGCTTTGTTCCAATAAACTCTTCCCAAATTACTAAAAAACAATAAATAATCATGCGTACTGGTAGTAAATATGTTCTCAACAAAATCCTCTTCTTTAGTTCCAGTCGCCCTTATTCCCTTACCTCCACGACCTTGTTTCTTATAAGTTTTAATTGGTAATCTATTTACATACCCGTCATGAGTAACTGTAACTACAACGTTCTCTTTTTTAATTAAATCCTCATCTTCAATCTCTTCTTCTACATCCAATAACTCAGTTCTACGATCATCACCATATTTTTTCTTCAATTCTTTAAATTCATTTTTTATTATAGAATAAACTTTTCTTTCATCTTGTAAAATCTCTCTCAATTCCTTAATTAGTTTAATCAAGTCTTTAAGTTCATCATTTAATTTTTTAGTTTCCAAAGAAGTCAATCTGTGTAGCCTCATATCTAAGATTGCTTGACTTTGTTCCAAAGATAAAGAAAACTTACTCATTAACAATCTTCTAGCATTTTCAACATCCTTACTGGACTTTATAATTCTAACAACTTCATCAATATTTTCCAAAGCTATCTTAAGCCCTTCCAAGATATGCGCCCTTTTCTCAGCCTTATTCAAATCAAATTTAGTTCTTTTTACAACAATGTCTTTTCTGTGTAAAACAAAATATTTAATCATCTCAAGCAAATTTAGAGTTCTAGGTTGATTATCCACTAAAGCAATCATATTCATTCCGAAACTAGTTTGCAATTGAGAATTTTTATATAACTGATTTAAAATTAATTCTTCATTTACTCCTTTTTTCAAAATAATAACAACCCTCATTCCATCCCTATCACTTTCATCTCTAATATCTGAAATTCCGTCTATTCTTTTGGTCTTAACCAAATTAACAATTCCTTCAATTAATGTAGTCTTATTTACTTGATAAGGTATTTCAGTAATTATCAATTTATTATCTTCAATATCAACCCTAGATCTAACTTTTACTGATCCTTTCCCTTTTGTGTGGGCTTGCATGATTCCTTGTTTACCTAAAATAATTCCACCAGTAGGAAAATCAGGACCTTTAACATATTTCATCAATTCTTGAACAGAAACTTCTTGATTATCAACAAAAGCAATACATGCATCTAAAACCTCAGAAATATTATGTGGAGGTATATTCGTAGCCATACCAACAGCAATCCCAGTAGAACCATTTATCAAAAGATTTGGTAATTTAGATGGTAAAACAACCGGCTCTTTCAATGAAGCATCAAAATTATCAACAAAATTCACAGTATTTTTTTCAATATCTTCCAGCATCTCAGAAGCAATTTTCTGCAATCTAGCCTCAGTATATCTCATAGCAGCAGCATTATCTCCGTCAATACTTCCAAAATTCCCATGACCATTAATTAAAGGATATCTCAAACTAAATTCTTGAGCCATTCTAACTAAAGAATCATAGACTGCAGTATCTCCATGAGGATGATATTTACCTAAAACCTCTCCAACAATTCTTGCACATTTTTTAAACGGCTTATTGTGAAACATTCCCATATCTTTCATAGCGTATAAAATTCTTCTATGAACTGGCTTTAATCCATCACAAACATTTGGCAAAGCTCTAGAAACAATAACAGACATAGCATAATCTATGTAAGCGTCTTTCATTTCTTCTTCTATTAGTTTCTGTTGAACTTTATTATTGTTAATCATATTTCAACTCCTAATTCTTTCAACTCTCCGATTAACTGCTCTTTATTCTCAAACAAAATACATTTAACTCCATATTCCGAATAAGCCTCAATAGTTTTGCTAGAATCATCTATAAAAATAACTTCATCTTTTTCAACACCTAATTTCTTAATAACTAAATCAACAGCTTCGGTGTCTGGCTTCTTAACTCTTTCTCTAAAACTCATTACACTCTCTCCGGTCTCCTCAAAATTCCAATGAAAAATATCCGAGTTATAAACCTCTTCCACAAGGTTGGCCAAAAAACCAATTTTATATTTTCCCTTTAATCCAAGGATAAGATCCTTCATCTCAGAAACTAAATCATTATTATCCCAAATAAAACTTTTAACTTCCTCTACACTCATGCCAACTTTTTCAGAGCATAATCTAAGAAACTCTTCATTACTTATCTCACTAACCTTCGCCCTATTCCAAAACTCTCTAATATTCTTAAAAAACTCTCCTCTAGAAAAATCTATAGTATAAATTACTCCGCCCAAATCAAATATAATTGCCTTATACATCTATATT
>CAYYFK010000009.1:0-24536 GCA_964471565.1 Candidatus Woesearchaeota archaeon
CCATTTTGATTTTTTGTAGTTTCATTGGTTGTTTCTTTCTGATGTTGTTTTTTTGATGTTGTTTTTCGGAGTTAACTGGTATATTTTATTAAAGGTTTTAGTAGTGCTTGTTTGCGTTTTTTTTTTTGGCGTTTCTTGTGTTTGAGAATTTTGAGTTGGCGATTCTTTTTTATGCGAATCTTGTGTAGGCGATTCTTTGGTGTGCGAATCTTAGGAGGGTGAATCTTGGGGGAGCGAGACTTACTAAGGCGGATCTTGAGGAGGCGGATCTTAAGGAGGCGGATCTTAGGTATGCGAATCTTGGAGGAGCGAAACTTGGGCATGCGAATCTTGAGGAGGCTAATCTTAGAGAAGCGTATCTTTGGGATGCGAATCTAACTGGGGCCAATTTACTTCATACAGATATGACTGGGGCCAATTTAGAAGGTATGGTTATAGATGATGGCGAAGGAAATTTGTATGTTTTAAAATAATCTTTTTTCTTTTATTTTTTAAAATTTATTTCTTGTAAAATTAAAGCATGCATTTTTCTTAGAAATTCTACTCTATCTTCCATTCTTAACATATCCATTCTACCCTGCATTAATATATTAAAAGCAAATGGAGAAGGTATTTTTGTATTAATTTCCTTAATTTTTATCTTTCCGTCTTCAATATCTTTTAAAATTTTTGTTGCATTTTCTAAATTCATTAAATCTTCTAAAACTTCTCTTCTAGCTTCTTTTAAGATTGCAAATTCGTTAGATATTCTTCTTACGGCGGCCAATAATATCATTGAAGAAACTTGCTGCCTGCCAACATGTTTTGTTTTTCCCTTATAAGATTTTAATATCATTAAGGCTCTTGTTGCACAATGTCTAAATCTTCTTCTTAGTATTTCAGAATTTTCTATTGCGTTTCTAGCAACTACTCCAAGTTCTTTTGACTTTAATAATTTGAAAGCTCTTAAAACCTGGATTTTTTTTCCTTCTTTTCCTTTTAGATAAAACCCATTATCATTTATACTTATTTCTACATCTCTATGTTGAACTTTTGAAATTACATATGCCATCGCTCTTGAAAGAACATCGTTAACTCTTCTACCATATAAAGAATGAAAAACGATTTGTCCATTAAAGTGTTCTATTAGTAATTCATTTTCATTTGGGATTCTTTTTGTAAATTTATATTGGTGGTAAAAGTAATCATATAACGCTATCTTTCCTCTTTCATCAACATAAAGATATCTATCAATAAATTCTAAGATTTCTTCTTTTTTTGTTTTATTTTCAAAATGTTCTTTCATTAATCTTCTAAATTTTTGAATTTCTGAAGCTAGGTCAAAAGATAGTGGTAAAGTTTCTGAGTACCATGATGGAACTGTTGGAGCCATCCCCGAGGCTGCTTGAACTGATGCGGCCATTCCTCTAGCATATTTGAACATATATCTGTCTCCACCAAGAACAAAAATGTCTCCCTTTTTTAGTTTTTCAAGGAAAGCTTCGTCTATTGTCCCTACTACTTGTTCTCCCACTTTTACAATTACAGAAGATTCTTCTGGAATTGTGCCTATATTTGTCATGTAAATAATTCTGGCCATCTTTCCTCTTTTTCCTACCATTCCGGTTTCTTCATCATACCAAATCTTAGCATAAACATGTCGGTCTTCTAATGAGATATGTTGACCCGATAAATAATCAATTATTTCTTTGAAATTTGTATAGGTTAGATTTCTAAATGGATATGCCTTTTTTACTAATTCGAAAATTTCTTTTATTGGAGTTATATCTGATATTGCAATTCCATAAATTTGTTGAGCTAATACATCTAAAGCGTTTTCTGGAATATGAATCCTATCTATTTTTCTTTCTATAATATTCTTTAGCATTACTGAACACTCTACTAAATCATCTCTGTCTAGAACAATTATTCTTCCTTTTACTGTTTCATGGAGTTTATGTCCAGATCTTCCAAATCTTTGTAATGTTCTGGCTATTGATTTTGGAGAACCCAAGCATATTACTAAATCAATATATCCTATGTCAATTCCTAATTCTAAAGACGTGGATGAAACAACCGCTTTTAATTCTCCTTTTCTTAATCTGTCTTCTACGTTATGTCTATGTGTTTTTGATAACGAGCCGTGATGTGCTCCAATGTTGTCATTGTAATCTTTTGGATATTTTTCTTTTAGATTATGGACGAGTCTTTCTGTGGCCGCTCTTGTGTTCGTAAAAACTAGTGTTGTTTTGTGTTTTTGTATTAAATCGGTTAGTAAGTTGTATAAATTTTCATTCTTCTCTTCATGAGTTGTGTTTATTAAATCTGGAACTGGTGAAAGTACCTTAAGATCCATTTTTTTATTAAATTGAACATCTGAAATTATACAATCTCTATTTGTTCCTACTAGAAATTTTGCAATTTTGTCTAACGGGGCTATAGAAGCTGAAAGTCCTACTCTTGTTGGAGGCTCTTCACATAGCTTTTCTAATCTTTCTAAGGAAATTGAAAGGTGTGTTCCTCTTTTGTTTTCTGCTAACGCATGAATTTCGTCAATTATTACGTACCTTACATCTTTTAGTTTTTCTCTGAATTTTTTAGTTGTGAGTAGAATTGCTAAAGATTCTGGAGTTGTTATTAAAATGTGTGGAGTTTCTTTGAGCATCTTTTGTTTTTGATAAGGTGTTGTGTCTCCAGTTCTAGATGCTATTTTTATTTTTAATTTTTTGTTTTGTTTTTTTGCTAATTTTGTAATTTCTTCTATTGGTTTGTTTAGGTTGACTTCTATGTCCCTTGAAAGGGATTTTAAAGGATTTATGTAAATGCAATATACTTTATTTTCTAAAAGGTCATTTTCTGCCAAAGTTGTTATTTCGTTAATTATAGTTAAAGTTGAAGTTAAGGTTTTTCCAGAACCAGTTGGTGCCGAAATCAATGTGTTTTTTTGATTGTGAATGTTTAAAACACCAAATTTTTGTGGCTGTGAAAAAGTTTCAAATTTACCTTTAAACCATGTTTTCACTAACGGATTAAATACTTTGAATATTTTATCATCTTCGTCTGGTTGTTTTTTGAATGAAATCATGAAATTCTAATGGTGGAAAGTTTATTAAGCGTTTTTATTGTATCTTCTTCATGAAACTTTTTGAAAAAGTTAAAGCTGTTCCTGATATAGGACATGAAAAAACTCTAGAGGTTGCTAGAGCTCACTTAGAAAGGCATAATTTAGCCGATTTGGTTGGAGAAAAAGAAATAGTTGATAAGGCTGGTTTTAATGAAGATATTATTGTTAGGAGGCATGGTGTTTGCTATCAGATTGAGAGGCGTAGATATCTATCTGTAATTGAAGAATTGATTGGGCATAATTCAAAAAAAACTAATAATATCCCTAATTTGTTATATCTTTAGTTTTCTATTTTATTATAATAAGGTTTAAATATTAAACTCAGTTCCCACTTTTTGAAATGACTAGTATTTTTGGAATAAAGACTAATTTGGGTGATGAAGCAATTGTGTTGGCAGCAGATACTAAGATGACGTCTGATGATGACAATGTTTCTTTTTTAAATTCTCCTGGTGAATCAAAGATTTATGTGGGAGATTGTTTTACCCTAGCAATTTCAGGAGTAGGGAATGATTGCGTTAATAGTTTTGTTAGTTATTTGAATGGAGAAATTGATTATATTAGTTTTAGAAATTTTATAAAAAAAGGGAATGAAATAGGAAAAGGCATATCTTCTCTAGAACAAAAAGTTTTAAGAAATAGAGATGAACATCCCTTAGAAAGAGCAGTTCATACAGGAGATTTTAGGGAATTTCTTATTTTGAATAAGTATTTATTAGAAGAAGAAAGAGGAGACAATGATTGTGTTTGTGAAATGATTTTAGCTACTCAAAATAATATGGGGTTATATTTTGTAGATGTTTTAGGAACAGTTTATCCTGCTTCCGATTATCCGGGACTCGAGTATTGGACTGGAGGAAGTGGGGGAGAATTTATGAACAAATATCTGGAAGAAATGGATATTGATGGCCATATTTCTGATCCGACCTTACCTCGGAGAGTGGATTTGAATAAGATAGATAAGGAAAGTGCTGTTCTTTTATCTAGGAAGTGTATCCAAGAGGGGATAAGAAAGGATAAGAACTCTGGTGGGAAGGAAGATTATGTTATTATGACTCCTGAAGAAATAGTTCATTGGGGAGATATTCTAAAAAAGGTCGAGAAACAGGGATATGATAAAATATTTAAAAGTATGATATCTTAGAAAGTTTTTAAAAGGGAATTCTTTTCTAAATTAGTATGTCAAGAATAGCAATAATTGATCAGGATAAATGCCATCCAGAACAATGTAATTGGTTATGTTTTGGGGCATGTCCAGTAAACAGAACTGGAAAAGAATGTATTATTAAAGGAAAAAAGGCAATTATCGACGAGGAATTATGTACTGGATGTGGAATATGTCCAAAAAAATGTCCATACGAAGCTATTCAAATTGTAAATTTGCCGGAAGAACTCAAAGAAGAACCAGTTCATAGGTTTGGTAAAAATGCTTTTAGGTTATTTCGTTTGCCTATCCCAAAAAAAGGAGAAGTTGTTGGAATTCTAGGTAGGAATGGTATTGGTAAGAGTACAGCTTTGGAAATTCTATCTGGAAAAATAATTCCTAATCTTGGAGATTTTGAAAATGGAGGAAACTATGATAGAGTAATTGAAAAATATTCTAAAGTTTCTTTGGGAGATTATTTTAGAAAATTAAAAAATGGAGAAATTAGAGTTGCATATAAACCTCAGAGAATTGAACTACTTCCAAAAGTCTTTTCTGGAAAAGTTGGAGAATTGATAAATAGAATTGATGAAAGAGATATTGGAGAAAAATTGATCAATGAGTTAGGAATTGAACATTTAAAAGAAAGAAAACTTGATGAACTTAGTGGTGGAGAATTACAAAAGGTGGCCATCATTGCTACCGCTGTTAAGGATGCTGATTTTTACTTTTTTGATGAGCCTGCTAGTTTTGCAGATGTTACATCTAGAATAAAAATTGCTAAATTAATTAGAAGTTTGAAAGAAGTTGGAGCAGTAATTGTTGTTGAACACGATTTGGCTACTTTAGATTATATTTCTGATGAAATCCAAATTTTATATGGGGTTGAAGGAGCGTTTGGTATTGTTTCTCAGAGCAAGGGAGTTAGAAGAGGAATTAATGAATACTTAGATGGATACTTGCCAGATGATAATGTTAGATTTAGAGATTATTCTATTAAATTTGAAGATAAAAATTCTGAGAATGTAGTAAGTAATGAAGTTTTGATTAAATTTCCAGAGTTAGAGAAGAATTTTGAAAGTTTTTCTTTGAAAACTAATTCTGGTGAAGTCCATAGGGGTGAGGTTTTGACTATTATGGGTGCAAATGGGTTAGGAAAGAGTACTTTTTTGAATTTGCTTTCTGGAAAACTAAAAGCAGATAAAGGCGAAGTTGAAGAATATAAAATTTCATACAAGGAGCAGTACCCCTCTAGAGAATTTGAAAGTACGGTTAGAACTGAATTAATGTCTGTTGCTAAACCTGAGTTTGATTCTGGATGGTATAAACAAAATATCCTTGAGAAATTGAATTTGAACAAAGTAATTGATAATAAAATTAAAGATTTGAGTGGTGGAGAATTACAAAAATTTCATGTTGCTTTATGTTTGTCTCGAGAGGCAGACATTTATGCTTTAGATGAACCTTCAGCATTTGTTGATGTTGAAGATAGGTTGAAAGTTGCTGAAGTTATTAAAGAATTTGTTATTAAAAAAGAAAAGTGTGCCATTGTTGTTGATCATGATGTTCAGATTATAGATTATTTGGGAGACAGGATGTTGGTTTTTTTAGGTGAGCCTGCCAAGAAAGGTTTTGTTGAAGGTCCATTCTCAAAAAGAGATGGAATGAATAAGGTTCTAGAGATACTAGACATTACTTATAGGAGAGATAATACCTCGCATAGACCAAGGATAAATAAACCAGGAAGTAATCTAGATTCTGAACAGAGAAATAAAAAAGAATTTTATTATAGTTAAAGTCCTGTGTGTCCGAATGCACCTGTTCCTCTTTCTGTTTCGTCCAATTCATCTACTTCTTCTAGTTCGGCTATTTCTACCGGTTGAATTAGTAACTGTGCTATCCTCATCCCTTTAGTTACTAGGAATTCTTCATTGCTTAAGTTTTTTAGAATTACACAATATTCTCCACGGTATTCTGGATCTATTACTCCACCCATCACATGTATTGAATTCTTTGATGCTAAACCACTTCTATCCCATATTAAAGAAGCATATCCGTGAGGTAATTTTATTGCTATTCCTGTTTTTGTTAATCTTGTTTCATTTGGTTTTAGAATGAATGCTTCTACAGAGTGCAAATCCATTCCCACATCTCCCGGTTTAGCATACTTTGGATGGATTGCATCTTCGTGGAGTTTTTTAAATTGAATTTTCATTTTATACTGAACATCCACCTATTGTTTTTCCACAGTTTGCACATTTTTTACATTTTCCGTCTGGGATTAAAACTGCTCCGCACTTAGGACAAGAGCTTCCTGAAGAAGTTTTTCTTTTTAATCTCTTAGTCTCATTTTTGTCTTTCTTCTTTTTTTCTTTTTCTATTCGTTCCTTTCTTTCTGCGTCGTATGCTCTTACTCCTTCCATATCTTTTAGTTCCATTTTTCTGTTTATGTCTGATATGTCATCAAAATAAATTTGTGCATGTTTTATTTCTTTGTTTCTGTTAACTCTTAATTCTCTCTCTTGTTGGGGCGTTAATTGAAATTCGCTGTCTTCAGTTAGTTCTCTATACACTTCAACACCCTTGTATTCTAATACCAACCTTCTAAAAATATAATCCTCCATAGAAGTACAGGATCTTATTAGTGGGTCTGTTGTTGCCCCTGAAGCATTTGAACTTGAATTAACAAACTTATCGGCTAGCGATTGTAAATCTCCTCCTAATTTCATAGTTTCTGAGATTAAGATTCCAATATCATCATAGTTCTTTCTTGTATCTGATCCTTGTTTTGATAATTGAATCCTGGTTTCTCCTATGTCTCCGTTTGGATATTCTCCAGTTATCATATGAATCCTATATTCTAGACCCTGGGTTATATTCTTAATTGAGGTAACATTTGTTATTCCTTCTCTTCTTTCTTCAAGGCGTACTTTCGTTCCCCAAACGGGTAGAGCTTCTTCATCTGTTCCATTTTTATCTATTAGTGGTTGGTATAACTTTGACTTATCACGATATACTGCTATCGCCTTTAACCCTAATTCGTGACTTTGCTCATAAATTTCTATTATTTCTTCTATGCTTGCTTCCTCTGGTAAGTTAACTGTCTTGGAAATCGCTCCAGATAGGAATGGTTGAACTGCTCCCATCATCTTTAAGTGTGCCATGTAGTGAAGATATCTTTCTGCGTTTCCTGATTTGTTAGCAGCATCAAAAACGGGTAGATCTTCTTCTTTTATGTGTGGGGCTCCCTCCAATGTATTATTTTCTAAAAGGAATTTTTCCATTTCTTTTATTTGGTTTTCTTCGTAATTTAAACTCCTCAATCCTTCTGAAATGGATTCTCCCATAATCACTTCAGTGCCACCCCCTACTAATAATTTATAGGCAATCAGCCATGGGTTTGGTTCAACTCCAGTTGTATCTACATCCATCATGAAACCTATCGTTCCTGTTGGAGCCAAAACTGTACCTTGAGCATTCCTGTATCCATATTCTACTCCAAGTGATTGGGCCGTTTCCCAAGAAGAATATACATCTTCTACTATCTCTCCTAAATTAAAAGGTCCATCTAAATTTGGATTAAGTTTTTCAGCTGCTTCTTTATGCATCCCTATAACTTCTAAAAATGGTTCTCGGTTTTCTTCAAACTTTTTGAAAGATCCTTTTCTTTTTGCAATTCTTGCTGATTCATCATAGACTGTTGCTGTTAGTTTTGCGGTTATAGCCGCCATGAACTCTCTACCATAATCACTATCATATGGAATTCCATGAGACATTAATGTTGCTCCTCCATTTGCGTGTCCTACTCCTAATGGCCTAAATAAATGAGTATTTAATGCAATATCCTCTGATGGAAATCCTCCATAACCAACTACTATCTCTTGTGCCAGGGCGGCAACTCTTGCCGCATGCTCGAAACTTTTTATGTCAAAAACTCCTTCTTTGTTCCTGAATTTTTTTATATTTAGAGATCCTAAATTACAAGAGCTATCATCTAAGAACATATATTCTGAGCAAGGATTTGAACCATTTATCGGACCGGAATTTTTTACTGTATTCCAGAGATTCATTGTATCATAAAATTGTACTCCTGGATCTCCTGAAACATGAGTTGCTGCAGCTAAGTGGAGTAATAATTCACTAGCGGGTATGCTGCCCCTTACATCTCCGGTTGTGACTTCTATAAAATCTACATTTTTTCCCTCTTTTGCAGCGTTCATAAACTCGTCAGGGATTAAGACCGACATGTTTGCATTTTGGCCCGAGACATGATTGTAGGCTTCATCTGGCGTGTATAATCCTGATGCCACTAATGCTCTAACCTTTTTTTCAGATTCAGGTTTCCAATCTATAAAAGGCACTATGTCTGGATGCGTAATATACTGGTTTAACATTTTAGCTGCTCGCCGAGTTATTCCCCCGGACTTCACAACATTTGCTATAACATCTGTAACTTCTGCAAAAGATAATGATCCACTACTTTCTCCTCCACCTGATAGTTTTTCTCCCTTACCCCTTACATTTTTTAGGCTGGCTCCACTTCCAGAACCAAATTTAAATAATCTGGCTTCCCTCAACCACCAATCAGTTATGCTGTTATCTCCAAACATCTTATCTTCAAGACTTAAAATAAAACATGCCGAACATTGCGGCCTCTCATAATCAGAATTAGTTTTTTCTACTTGACCTGTTTCTTCATTAAAGAAGAATAGTCCATTTTCCGTACTTCCCCCTATTCCATATATATCTCCCTTTCCTGCATTAAACCATGTTGGAGAATTTGGAGAATATCTTTGATCTAAAACTAAGTATGTTAATTCTTCTTGGAAAGTATCTGCCTCTTCTGAATCTTTAAAATATTCATTTTTTTCTCCGAAGTTTCTTAGGGCAGTAGTATATCTACTAACCATTTGTCTTATGTCTGTCTCTTCTCCAGTCTCAGGAACTCCTTCTCTGGCAAAATATTTACTAGAAACTATGTTTACTGCTCTCTGAGACCAATCCTTGGGAAACGTTACTTTGTCTTTTTCATAAATAGTCTTTCCCGTATTACTATCTGAAATTTTTGCACCCTTTGTTTCATATTGAAACATATCTTCTGCTTTCTGATCTGGATTTGTAAATAATCTCTCTACTAGTGTATCACTTGATTCATAAACCATTTTTTAACCCCTCTTTTTTATGTTCTTAATCATGTCTTCAAAAGATTGTATATCTGTGAAGTCTTTGTATACGGATGCAAATCTTACATAAGCAACCTTGTCCAATTGTATTAACTTCTCCATTATAAGTTCTCCTATAACTTGGGAGTGTATTTCCGGAGTATCATTGCTTCTCAGTTCTGCCTCAATCTCGGTTAGCATACTATCTATTTGTTCTGAGGTAACTGGACGTTTTTCGCAAGCTCTCAGCAACCCTTTTAATATTTTATCTTTATTGAAATGCTCCTTATCTCCAGATTTCTTTACCACTTTCAAAGGCATAGTCTCAATTCTTTCATGAGTTGTGAATCTTTTGTTACATTTGAGACATTCACGCCTTCTTCTTATGATTCCATCTGTGTTCATACGTTTATCCAGAACTTTTATGCTTGAATTTGTACAGTAAGGACACCTCATTTTCACCATATATTGTGTGTTTTATTTTTACTAATACACAATATCTTGTGTTTTTGATAAAACTAGTATATAAAGATTTAGTTTGTTTGATGTATATAATAAAAAAATAAAGAAAGAAATTAAGCTTTTTTCCAGCTTAGATTAAGCAAATTTTCCATTGCACTAGCAAAATATGGAGTATTTACCCAAATTCCTATATCATAGGATGGATGTACTTTATCATCATGCATCATCATGAACATGATTTCATTTCCATCTACTACACAAAACCTTGCATCAATTCCTTTTTGATCTTTAACTTCTGCAATTTTTGTAACTTCTTTCATTGCTTGTTTGTTTTCATCAGTAGTTGGAGCAACAACTCTTATCTTAACTCCTTTTTTAGAAAGTTTTGATAGTGTTGGAGAAAGAGTATCTAATTTTCTTAATACTCCTTTTGAAGTTGTTACTAAAGTTATAGATTTATTTGCTTTTTTAACCATAGTTTCTAGATGCGAGTAAATATTGTGTCTTCCCCTTATTGCTCCAGATAAATCTGCTGGTTCAACAAATTCAACTCCGTTTTTGTATAAAGAACTTAATTCTCCAAGAACATCTGAATTGTTTAAATCCTTTAATTTTAAAACGTTTCTTTCTGCATCGTCTTTTATTGTTCTCTTTACTCTTTCAATAACTTCTTTTGGTTCTACAGCTAAGTACTTAATTGGCTTTCCAACTTTCATCATTGCAAAACCTTTCTTCTCTAAGGATTCTAAAACATCATATGCTCTTGATCTTGGAACATCCCCGATGTCTGATAACTCTCCTGCTGTTGACACCCCTCTAGAAAGTAAAGCTGTCCATATTCTCACTTCATATAAGTTCAATCCAAAAAATTGTCTTAATTTGTTCAGGAAATCTTCCTTGACTATCATAAATATTACCCCCTAATCCTCTTTTTTTATTTACTACTTAAAAAAAGATAATCTTTCTTCACTAAGCAGCAAAAATGGACTATTAGTTAATAGTAATAGGGCCCTTATATAAAGATTATTGTTTTTAAGATGTTATTTATTCTGTTGTTTGTGGAATTTTTCTACTCTTTCTAAAGTATCTATGTCATTAAACCCTAAATCAGCGCGTAGCTTTAGTACTCTTGGAAACCTCAGGGCAAATTTACTATTGTACGTCGGGGATTTTTGTATTTCATCATAGGATATCTCTAAAATTATTTTTGGTTTTAGTGTTACGTGCTTTCCTTTTTGTTCTTTAATTGAAGGTTTTAATTCTTTTGTTAATTTTTCAAAAGTTAATTCAGAATCCTTTTCTGCTATCCCGGTTCCCACTTTTCCAATCGTTAATAATTTATTCTTATCTCTGCAGGCAATTGTGAATGAGGATAACCATTTTGCTCTTTTTCCCTCTCCCCAATCTGCTGCAACTATGATCAAATCCAATGTCTCCTTTACAGGTTTTAATTTTAACCATCCACCCACTCTTCTTCCAGGAATGTATTTTGCTTTTAGATTTTTTATCATAATCCCCTCATTTCCTTTTTTTAAAGATTCTTTGTAAAATTTATTTAATTCTTTTTCTGAAGAAGTTACTAACTTTTTTGTTAAGATGATTTTTGTTTTTTCTTGTTTAATTATTTTTTCTAAGATTTTTCTTCTTTCTTCTTGTGTTTTGTCTATTAAGGTTTCATTGTCTTTTTGAATTATGTCGAAAACATTTATTTCTACTGGAAGCTCTTTTGATTTTTTTTCAATTGAATGTTTCCTTTTTATTCTTTTTGAGATATTTTGGAATGGCAGGTAATGTTTTGTTTTCGGGTCAAATCCAACTAATTCTGAGTCTAGAATGCAACTTTTTGCTTTTACGTGTGACTTTATTGTTGGAATTATTTCCTCAAATTGCTTTGTTACGTTTTCAAGTCTTCTTGTGAATAATTTTACTTCATCTTCTTTCTTGTGAATTTGTAATCTGAATCCATCCAGTTTATATTCTAATAAAGCTGGTTTTCCTAAATGTTTGAATGCGTCTTTTGGTGATTCTGCCTTTATTGCAAGCATTGGATTTATTGGTTTACCAACTTGCATAAATAATTTGTTTAAGGAGTGTTTCTTTGCCGCTAAAGCTACTTCTGCAAAGTCATTTGTTAAATTGTATGCATGCTCTACTTTTGATGTTAATTCATTGTAAATTTTTCTTGGATTTTCATGATCTAATAGTTTCTCTTTTAGATGTATATCTTTTAACTCTTTGATTTTTTTTGGTTTTGTTTTGATATCTTCATCATTAATTCCTTTTACTCTTGGTAAGAAAGCCCAAACAATTGCATCCCTAATTACTCCTTCTTTCACCCCAATTCTTAGATCTTCTATTACCATTCTTGCTATGAATCTTGATTCTTCTGGGGTTGAAGAAGTAAATAGCTCTGTTATTAGTTGGATTTTTTTTGAAATTGTTCCTTGACCTTCTAATTCCGATAGTTTTCTTATGTTTTCGAAAACTTTTGTTATTGTTAATTTTTTTGAAAATAAGGTAGTTTGTTTTTTTGTTTTGATTAATCCTTCAACTACTTCTCCGAGATCTCCTTTTTTTACCCATTCTTTTTCTATTTTTTCATTAGGTACTCCTGTAGATGAATTTATTGCCTTAATCATTAATCTAGAGGAAATTCCTGTCTTTCTTTCGTCCCATTTTGGGAAGATTCTCCCCTCTAATAAGAAAATAATTTTTTCTAAGTGTTTATCTGGAGTTTTTTTTAGAAGTTCTGCTATAATTTTTGTTTTTTCTAGTCTCTTTGTAGTTTTTTCAAGTTCTTGATAATATTTTACTAATTCAGAATAATCCATCTTTGTAAATTAATTAGAGAAAATTATAAAGGTTTTGGTATTACTCTGGATTTATTGTTATTGTTTTTGAAAAATGCAATTCTTGTTGACCATAATGTAACCCTTCTGAATCCCAAGACCTGACAGTATCATCTCTTTCTCTAAAAGTTAAACGTTCTAAATCTGAACCATTGTGTCTTATTGTGAATACTTCCCTATTTTTTGTTCCTTTTGCATATGCTGAAAAAGCTAATTTTGTTCCATCTGGATTCCAAACAAATGAAGTTCTATATGGATCATTTCTTAAATTATAGGCAGTTATTGTATTTCCTTCTAAGTCGCTTATGCACAATTTCTTTTCTGTATATTTTTTCTTATTCCACTGTCCGCCCCTAAGATTGGTTCGTTCTACAAATGCTATATATTGGCCATCTGGCGATAATTTTGCTTCTGGAATATGTCTTCTTTCAGATTTAGTTGTTATCTTTATTGGAGTATCGTCATTATTTCTTATCCAAACTTCACCGTCTAATCCAAATGCCTCATATAACTCAGGATCATAATTTATCGTTCTACTAATTTTTTCTTGAGTTTCACAAGGTGTTTGTTCTCCAAAAACTATTGAACTAACATCCGTCTCATTTACTATAGTTCTACCTAAACTAGGAGTTTCAAATGTGAAAATATCTCCTATTCTCTCCAAGTTAGTTAATTTTGATCCGTCTTTGAGGTATAAAATATCATTTCCATGTTCTGGATTTGAAACATCAAAGGAATCTATTCTCCCATTATCTACCTCAAAAAAACCTCTAATTGAATTAAAGTGGGTCGTATTTTCTATTAAACTTACATTATTAATTTTAGAACCATCTTTAAGATATACTGTTTCTGCAGATATAGGATTTGTTGCAGTTAATATTCCTGCCGTTATCAGTGTTAATATTTCTTTTTTCATTTTATTTATCTATTATCCTTCCTTTTTTATTTCCAAATTCTATTTCTATATTTGAACCTAGTCTATTCATTAATATTAATTTTTCTGTTCTTTCTGGGGTGAACTCTACGATCCCCTCAACAAAATTGTAATCTGGATGGGTTACTAATATTTTATATGATGCGGGTAGTTCATTTTCCCCACCTTCAATTCCCACCATATTTCTCGTTGATATTTCAAAAGATTCTTCCCCATTAACATAAAACATTTCTGGAAGATTTATTATCCTATCTTCTAAACTTAATAAGTCATTTATTCTATCCATATTGTTTCCCAATTTTTTTGCTTTAGAGTTGAGAATTAGGGGTAAATTTTCAGTTTTTGAAATTTCTCCCGTTTTATGAAATGTTTCCCTCAGTTCATCTTCTTTTTCTGGGGAAAATCTGTACTTTTCTACAAAATAATTTAAAAAAAGTTTTGGTTCCGTTACTATTCCTTTTATTACTCTTTTATTATTAATAAATTGGTTTAAATATACCATTTGCCACGATTCTAAATTTTCTTTACAAGGTAAATTTACTGGTTCTACTTCCACCATAACCCCGTCTATTCGAGTCATTGATCGAGAATCACGAACCTCAAATGAAACATTTGAATAATTGTTTGTTATCCAGTCCACTTCGAGAAGTACAGAGCCAAGTAAAAAAAGATTTAAGTAATCTCCAACCATACTTGTTCTTGGTCTATAGAGGGTTTTATTTTCTAATTCAAGGACATCTGAATATTTTCCGGCAACCTCTCCATTATCAGAACATGTAACCAAATATTCTATTTCTTTTAAATCACTATCCCCGCTATAAAGTATATTTTCTTTATACACTCTTTTTAGAATGTCTACTATTTTTTTTTCAGATTCTAATTCTGAATCAAACAGGGCTTGGTTTGAAAGATCAAATTTTTCAGTCAAATTTTTTGTTTTAGATAAATTGGCTGCGTTTACTGGTTGTAATATTCCACTTCCTAAAACTGCAGTTGCAGCTAACGGCAATATAATTGATTTCCCTAGTTTAGATAATAATGACATTTTTAATAAAAAATTGAATAGGAATTAGTTTATAAATCTTTCTATATTTATTATTTAACAGTAGTTACAAATGGTAAGGTTTATAAATAAAAAGTTTAATTAAAAATTAGAAAAATGGGCGTCAAATCTACAATAAAAATGGCTTTAGTTTCGGGGGCTATATTGACTAGTATGAATTATCTCATTCCGGGTTGCATAGGTATTACACGGTGCCACGATATTAAGAATCCATTAATTCAAAAAACGATGGATACTGAATACTTTTCCCATAAATATAATGGGAGAGATCAAGACGTCGCCTTGAAATATCTAAAACTTGCACATGCAATTACAAGCAGACATATGAGTTTCAAATGGACTGATGATAATGATTCTGACTCTTCTGTTTTGGAGAGTGGGTTTGGGGATTGTTTTAATTATTCGAAATATACTCATTCAAATTATTTATTTTTATTGGATATGGCAAATAGGGAAGATTTATCAGACTATGTTAGATTTTCATCTGGAGAACTCCATAAAGAAGATGGTAGGTGTAGCCATGCTTGGTTGGGATTTAGGGATAATAAAAAGTGGATACCTTATGAAACCACTATGGATTTAGTTCCCGAATATTTTGACATTGATCCGGGAAGCATAGATAATTTAATCCCTACTAGAGATGTTTTGAAATTTAATGATGATAGATATGTTCTTGAAGGGGGTGTCCATTATAATGAAAATGGGTTTATGATTCCCCATATAGATATTGTTGGTTGCTTTAGAAATTCTGGGTCTGCAAGTATAATTTGGAAGGGGATAATGAGGGAAATGAAAAATAATTGATTACTCTTTTAAAAACTTAAATAACTGCTTCTTTGCTTTTTCTCTTTTCTTTTGATGTTCTTTTAAGAATTTTTGAGCTTTTTTTATTGTGTATTGTTTTAATTCTGAAGTTAACATCTTCCCGGAGGAGTAATCTTTGTGAATTTTTTCTAATTTTTTTTCATCTTCTTCTAATAATAAGTTAAGATACTGAAAACAAACGTCTACATCTGGGTTTCCTCCGTGTTTTCTGTGTTCTTCAATAGTTTCTTTTCCCCCAGAAAATGCTCTTTTTAGTTTTTTTTCAATGTCTTTTTGTGAATCTGTTGTGAAAATTGCAGATGACTCATCAGATGAAGACATTTTTGCTGTTCCTTGTAAACTTGGCATGAACTTTGACATTATTGATCCGGGTTTTTCTAATTTTAATTTGTGTGCTATATCTCTTGATAATTTTATGAATACATCTTGATCTATTCCGACTACAACTAATGAAGGCAAATTATACTTGTAAGTAGGATAAAGTATGTGTGCTGCTTGTATTGCTGTGTAGAATGATTGTCCAATGTTTTTATCATTTGTTAGACCTAATGCGGCTTTTACAGTTCCATAAGTTGTTGCCTTTGCACATTTTATAGTTAAATTGTAAAAATCTTGATTTATATTTGTAAAATCGAACATGAATTCTGTTTTTTTAGGATTAAATCCTAGGGCAATTATATCTAAAGCGTTATCATAAGCTAATTCTTGTGTTTCTTCTAAAGTTAATTTAGGGTTTACTAAGAATTTTTCATCATCTGAGAAAGGTATGAAAACAAAACAGTTGAATTTGTCTTGCATTTCTTTTACAAATTTGAATGTTAATAGGTGGGCTAGGTGCATTTTGTTACTTGGACCTCTGCCAGAGACAATTGCAAATTTTTTATTTAGTATTTTATCTAAATCTCGATGTGCAAAGAAGTAATCTTTTTCTATTAATTTTATATTTTTGAATTTTTTCTTTAGAGAACTATCTATTTTAGAGGCGCCAAACTCTTTGATTACCTTACTGTAATCTACTTCTCCTTCCACTTTATATGGTGTAATTTTCATAAAGTTAAATTTAGAATTAGCTTATTTAAAGGTTACTATGAGGTCGCCCGGATTTGAACCGGGATCTAGAGGGTTGGAGCCTCTCATACTAACCAGCTTATACTACGACCCCATGTGTAAAAGTTAGAAGAATTGGTGTTTATTAAGTTTACTATGAAAAGATTTAAAAGTCATCATTAGAGTCTTATTTTTATGGATATTGATAGCATCATTAAAGGACGTAGAAGCATTAGACATTTTAAGAAGAAAGCTGTTCCTTGGAAAAAAATAAATGAAATTTTAGAAAGTTTTTCTTATGCACCTTGTGCTGGAGAAATTCAAAACTGGAGATTAATTGTTTTCAAAAATGATGGAAAACTGAATAAGGCTTGTCATAATCAGATTCCTGTTGTTGAAAGTGATTTTTTTGTTGCTATCTGTAGTGATGATTCTGAATTAGTTAGAACATATAAGGAAAAGGGTAAGTTTTTTGGAATTCAAAACACTGCTGCAGGAATTCAAAATATGATGTTAAAGGCCCATTCTATGAAAGTTGGTAGTTGTTGGATTGGTGCTTATGATGAGGACAAGATTAAAGCTATTTTGAAAATACCTGAAAAAATTGGTTTGCATGCTATAGTTGTTTTTGGCTATGCTAAAGATAAACCTGAGATGCCCTTGAGATTAGATACTCAAAAAGTAATTAGTTTTAATGAATTTGGAAAGTATAGAAGAGATCCTTTGCCTTTAGTTAAGAAGTAGTTTTATAAATGATGTAATTTTGCTTTTTTTATGAAAAATTTATACTTTAAAGCTTTGGATTTAGAACTTCCTAATCCTGCAACAGAGGATTACTCATTTAAATACTTTGATGATGGGTTTGTTGAGGATATTCCTTCACATTATTTGAAATTGGGAATGGAATATGGGGGAGATGATGCCGATTTGGAGGAGACTGTAGCTGAACATTTTAGAGACACTAAATTTATCATACAAGGAGTAACTATGAAGTTTACACTTCCAAATAGAGATATAGTTGACTGCAGAACCCATATTGCTTATCTTAAGAATGCATGCAAGGACTATAGCCTTTTTACAAGAATGCATGAAGAAGCCCATGCCATTGAGTATGCTGGGGGGATTACTGAAAAAACTATGAACGATATTATGTTAGATAAGTTTGGTATTGATTTACTGAGATTTCCTTTTGAGATGCGGCAAAACCTGGTTGCTCTTAGTCATTTGGGAAAAAAGGAGGTTCCACTTAAACCTTTTGTTGAAGCGTATTCTGAGTTTGAATCTGTAATTGATTGTGGAGATACTAGTCTTAAAAAGGCCTATAAGTTTCTTAATTTAAGTAGATTTTAATAAAAAAAGAAAAATGATTAGCCTTTAATACCTAATTCCTCATCTGTTATTCTAAAATACCTTTTGCTTAGTAAATCTTCTTCTAGGAAATCATAGAAATGGAGTTGCATAACTTCTTCTTCCAATGCAGACAAATAATTTTCTCTGCTTCGATTTGAAAAAATCCCACGTTCATGAAAAAATCTCTCTCTATAGTATGGATCATCTAAACGCCTTTTTATACTTGATATTGATTCAATTGCCTCTATTTTTCCTTCTATTGTCTCCGGATTCCCTAGGTTCCCATATAATTCTTCTGTCAGGAGAGGTTTTATTGCTGCCCTTCTTCTATTTCCGTTCTCGGTCATTTGCCTAAGTAGCCTAGAGGCTTCATATGCTCTTTTTCCTTCTTCTGCAAAATATTCTGTTTTTTCTTCTTCTGACATATTTTCTACATCTTCAAAAGTTCTTATTTTATCCATTTATTTTTCTGGAAATAATTTGTTTTTAAAGATTATGTAACGTTGTTCTAGAATAAAAAAACAAAAGAGGAAAAAGAAAGTATCACCTCTTTTTCCCCTCAAAAAGCAATGTAAAGTGATTGATCAAATGTGTTGGGGGTTAAAGAATGTTTGATCAAATCACTTGACTATGTCTATGCCGAAATCTGATTTCATTTGTTCGGCTTTTTCTGCTTGTTCTTGGAGTCTATCTACTTTTCCAAGCACATATGGAGATTTTACTCCAGTTACAATGGTCATAACTCTTAGTCTGCCTTCCATTCCAGGCTCTATTCTTGCTCCCCAGATTACATTTGCATCTGGATCAAGATGTTCTGTTATTGCTTGACCGATTGCGTCTATTTCTTCCAAGAGTAAATCTTCTCCACCTGCAACATGTATTAATGCTCCAGTTGCTCCATTATAATCTACATCTAATAATGGATTTGTTAAAGCTCTTTTTACAGCTTCTTCTACTCTTCTCTCAGATGTTGACTCTCCAATACCCATTACAGAAACTCCTCCGTCTGTCATAATTGCCCTAACATCTGCATAGTCTAGATTGACTAAAGATGGAATTGCAATTATTTCTACTATTCCTTTAATCATTGTGGAAAGTAGTTCATTTGCAACTGCAAATGCTTGTTTTAGAGGTAAATTTCCAGCAATTTGAACCAACCTATTATTATCTATTACAATTACTGTATCAGATACCTGTCTTAATTGTTGAAGTCCGAATTCTGCTTTGTCTACCCTTGCCTTTTCTATCTCAAATGGCATTGTTACTGTTCCAATAACTATAGCTCCCATTTCTTTAGCAATTTGAGCTATGATTGGTGCTGATCCAGTTCCAGTTCCTCCGCCCATTCCTGAGCAAACGAATACCATATCAGATCCCTTTATCATTTCTTTTAACTCTTGGATAGATTCTTTAGCTGATTCTCTTCCCATATCAATAAATCCACCACATCCAAGACCCCTTGTAAGATCTCTTCCGATTAATAGTTTTCTATCTGCTGAAGAAATATCTAGATGTTGTTTATCTGTATTTATAGCTATAACTTCTGCTCCAGAAATACCCTTCTTATAGAGCCATGAAACAATATTATTTCCTGCTCCACCTGCCCCTATAACTTTAATATTAGCCTGTCCCACTTCAACGTTGTTTATTTCTTGATTGTCTGCGTTTTTCAATGCGTCTTGTATGATAAATTCCATTTTTTTCTTTTTCCCCCATAGAGTTTTTGTTGTTTTTTATTACAATAATCTTTATATATATGGAAGTGTAATTCTTCCTTAGAAAAAGTTAATATTTCGCCAAAATAAATTGCTTTTTCGAGATAACCTAAACTAGTACATAAAAAAACACACGCGATAGATTCAGTTCGCCAACACGAATCTAAGTAATAACCTAATAGTATTTTCACTGTTTTAGTATATAAGTATTTTTAGAGTGTAATATATAGTTTTTAGTTTATGATTTCTTTTTATACCGACGATGATTCTTACTTTTTATGTATAAACCCAAAATTTTGATAAAATATAAAGATGTTGTTGATATCTGTTGTTATGAGTTTGATTTAAAGTTTGGAAAGCCAAAAAATAAAGGAGATTATGGTGAGGTAGATTGGGATACCTTGGAGATAATTTTGGATCCAGATAGGGATAAAAGTGGTTGGGGAGCTACATTAATTCATGAAATTTTACATGTTCATTATGATGAAAGATTAAAAGATGGTTCTAATGAAGCATTCATAGAAAGAGAGACTCAATATTATGTTAAAAATAGACCAGATATTGTTGAGTTGGCTCTTAGTTTTATTTCTTAGCAGTAGTTACAAATAGTAAAGTTTATATATTGGTGATTTTTTTGGGTTTATTAGGAAAATGAAACCTTTAGAACAATTAAATTTAGGAAAATTGTATGGTGCTTCTTTTGACGTGCTCTATGATGATAAATTTTGTTCAATAGTAGATAATATAGTTAAGGAAGAAAATCCACTTAAATTTAGAGCTATGTATTTTGATATTATGCAGCTTTATTTTGATTTTTTGGTTGATAAAGTTCAAATTACGCCAGAACAGGAAAAAATATGGGGCAATTTGTGTATTGCGGGTAAAAATTTTGTTGGTAGTTTTTATAGGGGCAATGGGATAGATTCTGATTCATTTAATTATCTTGTTGATCCAAACTTAGAAAAAATATTGGGGATTGCAGGAAATGAAGAAGATTCTTCATCAAAACATCGGCATTGTGCGCATATAGAAAACAAAATAATGAGATTTGGTGTTAGTTTGCCTGAATGGGTTGAAAAAAATCTAGTTCCCGATACATTAGTTAGTGTGGCTACTGGTGCATTTGAGCCTACTTTTTTAGCGATGGATATTCTTGAAATGGACTATATGCTGCCTATTAGATATTCTAAGGCTGGAAGAACAGATAGAATTCCAAGGATTTTGGAGAATGGGGACAATAGTTATCCTGGATGCCACATACATGGAAAGAATGTTTTGGTTGTAGAGGATGTTATCAGTTCTGGAGAGAGTATAGAAAAAGTGAGTGAGTTTGTCAGATCTTTTGGACCCAAAAAAATTGGGAAGCGTACTGTTAAATGGGATGAGCGTTCTGAAATGTGATAAATGTCTTCCCTAAAAAGCATTAGTTTTTTATACTAGTTTTATTATTTTTGTTTTATGGCAGTTTGTGATAAAGTTAAAGTAAAAACTTCTAAAGAAGAATTTATTGGAGTTTTAATGCCTGATTCTATAAATAATAAATTAGTTTTAAAATTAGAGTCTGGTTATAATGTTGGAATTGAGAAGAAAAAGGTTAAAAGCATCAAAGTTTTAGAAAAAGTTAAGGTGAAAAAAGAAATTTCTAAAAAAGTTAAGAAAAATTCTAAGTTGCCAACTATATCTATTTTACATACTGGCGGAACTATTGCTTCAAAAATTGATTATGAAACTGGTGGCGTTAAAGCTCAATTTACTCCTTCAGAGATCTTGAAAAACATTCCAGAATTAGGAAAAATAGCTAATTTAGACTGTAAATTGATTTCAAATGTGTTTTCTGAAGATTTAACGTTTAAAGATTATAATAAGTTAGCTAAAGAGGTTGAAAAAGAAGTTAAGAA
Source organism: Candidatus Woesearchaeota archaeon (assembly GCA_964471565.1). Lineage (GTDB taxonomy): Archaea > Nanobdellota > Nanobdellia > SCGC-AAA011-G17 > PNOQ01 > JABIBT01. The sequence continues at coordinate 21,553 of CAYYFK010000009.1, forward strand.
AGGCGCTAAAGGTGTTATTATTACTCATGGAACCGATACCCTACACTATTCTTCGGCCGCTTTATCTTTCATGTTTGAGAATTTATCAATTCCTGTTGTTTTTGTTGGAGCTCAGAGAAGTTCTGATAGGGGAAGTTCAGACGCTTCTTTAAATTTAATTTGTGCTGCCCAGTTTATTGCTAATACAAATTACTCTGGGGTTTGTGTGTGCATGCATAAATCAATGGATGATGATTCTTGTTTAATAATTTCTGGAGTAAAGGCAAGGAAGTTACATAGTTCAAGAAGAGATGCGTTTAAGGCGGTAAATGATGTTCCTATTTTGGAAATTGATAAGAAAGGCAAGATTTTATCTGGAAAGAGTAAGTTTGGGAAAGTTAATGGAAAATTAAAAGTTCATTTGTTTAAGGAAAATTTGAAACTTGGTATTCTTAGAGGCCACCCGCATATGAATGTTAAGGAAGTTAGTTGCTTTTCCGGGTTCGATGGATTGATCTTAGAGGGAACCGGTTTAGGTCATTTTCCAATTCATGAAGATAATAAAGGAATTTTTAGAGAATTGAAGAAATTAAGCAAAGAAATGCCACTGGTTATGACTTCTCAAACTGTTTTTGGGAGGGTTAATATGAATGTTTATTCAACTGGCAGAGAATTACAAGAGTTTGTTGTTTCTGGAGAGGATATGTTAACAGAGGTTGCTTACGTTAAATTGGCATTCTTACTTAGTAATTTTAAAAAAGAAGTTGAAAGTTTGATTAGAGAAGATCTGAAAGGGGAGATAAACAAAAGAATTTCGGATGAGTTTTTAGAATGAAAAAAAGTTTAGTCAGGTTAGTTTTGATTTCTTTAATTGGTTGTGGACCTAATGAAGAGCTTGTTCATGTTGAAAAACCTAATGTGGTGGATAGTTTAGTTGTTAATGGAGAGTTTGGTGGTTGGAAAGTTGAAGCCAATACTATGATTAGATTGAAGGAAGTTGTTGAGGATAGTTTGGGTTATTATTATGCAAGTGAAGAGAAAGGTTACCTTGGACCATTAGATTATGTTTTAGAGACCACTGGCGAAGATGGGGGGAAGTATAAAATAACTCTTGGTTTTGATCATAAGAAAATTTTAGTTAGCGAGATGGAATAAAAAGTTCTTCAAATATTTTATCTAGAAATCTGGTATATTGAGTTTGTTCCCATTGCTTTTTGAAATCTGCCAGCATTTGATCTGCTTCTTCAATAAAGTCTATTGGTCTATCGTCTGTATCAAAGATTGTAAAATGAAAGGGGACTCCATTTAGCCCATATTCTTTTGAATAAATTCCCCTTCTTTTTCCCCCTTCAAAATCTAATTCTATAGAAAGATCAAAATTATCTTGGTTATGTTTAAACGCTGCTCCAATTTTGTCATCTAATGTTAACGTTATTATCGCATCATTTCTGTATGGGACATGTGGAAAGTCAAAATGTTCTTTGAGAAAGGTTTGAGTATATCTATTTTTTATGTTTCCAAACTTAGGATGACTTTTATCCCCATTATTCATTAAATACGCCGCAATTACATTTGAAATCCCATATTTTGATTCTGACATCGTTTTAGGGGAATATACTTGGACTTATAATTTTTATGAATTAAACAATAATGTTTATATATTGAAATGGAGTTACTTTTGTATGGATAACTTGAAAAGAATTGGAATTGGTCTTGCTGGATTAGCCGGATTAGTTGCTTTGGAAGGATGTAGTTCTCCTAGTAGAAATTTGGGGACTTTTTTTGTTCCTTCTGAATTAGAGATTAGGGAGATTGAAAAATCTTATATCACAAAGAAAAGGTTAGATACATACAGGAGTTATCATAGTGGAACATTGAATAAAGTAGATTATGTTGCAATTGCTTTTGATTTAGTTTGGAAAGATACGGGTAGACTCAAAGTAAATGGGAATTGTATCGTTGGTTCTCTTGAAACCAGTTCGGTGGGTATTGTTGAAGAAGGAAATTCTTACTATGTTTGTGTTTCTTTAGATGATTTGGGAATAGATTATGAGGTAAGATTAGAAAAAAATCTTGAATTTGGCTGTATAGAGCAAAAATAATTAAAATTTGTAACCTATAATTTTGTAGATTAATTTTGAAACTATGTAGTCTGAGTTTGTGTTTTTTTCTGGTTTTAGTTCAACTATATCTACTCCGACTACGTTTTTCTCTTTGAATAATTGTTTTAGTAGACTCATTAATTGGTACCATCTTAATCCTCCTGGTTCTGGAGTTCCAACATCAGGAATAATACTTGAATCTAAGGCATCTAGGTCAATTGTTAAGTAAACGTTTTCTTTTAGAGTTTGAAGTATCTCTTGAATGTAATTTTTGTTGTAGATTAAATCCTTCATAAAAAAAGTCTTTATGTTGTTGTTTTTTATGAATTCATGTTCTTTTTTTTCTAAGGATCTTATTCCAACTTGAGTTATGTTTTTGTTTATTTCTGAAACCCTTCGCATTACACAGGCGTGAGACATTTTATTGTTTTCAAAGGAATCCTTTAAGTCTGCGTGAGCATCTATATGGAGAATTGAAAGGTTTTCTTGGTTATGTCTTTTTATTAAAGATAAGGAGATTGTATGCTCTCCACCAATTGCTATTAAGAATTTGTCTGTTTGTAAGTTCTCTATCCCTTCTAATGATTTTATTTCATCTAATGTTGTGATTCCTACTTGATATGGTTCTTTATCTAACTCTTCATCATAAAGTTCTAGTTCGTTTGAAGCTTTTAATATTGCTTTTGGAGCATTTTTTGTTCCTTTTTTATAACTAGTTGTCTCTTCATAAGGAACTGGAAGTATTGCTACCTTTGCCTCTTCAAATTTTGGTAAATTCATAAAAGTTTCCATTGAAATTCGGAGAGAATGTTTTTTTATAAAAGTTCTGTTTGTGCCTGTTATCACCATTTAGGCTTTGCACATTAATTAAGCCTCACATCGTACAACCTCCATTTTTGCACA
>CAYYFK010000010.1:0-21574 GCA_964471565.1 Candidatus Woesearchaeota archaeon
AAGCAATCTTACGTTCCTGATTGTACTGCATTGTTGTGCGGGAACTCAGGAAAGTTGTCCTTTTTTCAAAAATCTTTTATAGTTGAGTTTTAATATAATTATTATGAATAATAAAGAGATAGCTAGAGAAAGAATAAAGAAATTGTTTTCTGAAGCAGATGAAGCCTTTTCTAAAGATAAAAAATTAGCTAATAGATATGTCAATCTTGCTAGAAAAATAGCTATGAAATTTAATCTTAGGATGCCAAGGGGATATAAAAGAAAATTTTGTAAATATTGTTATTCATATTTGAAACCAGGTAAGAATTTAAGAGTTAGAACTCAAGGAAAAAATGTTGTTTATTATTGTTCAGAATGTAAGAAATTTATGAGATTTCCTCTTTCAAAGAAGGGAAAGTAGTCCACCACTTATTTTTTATCCAATCTTTTTCTAATTTTAATAGGAAACCAAAGCCCCTATTTTTTAATTCTCTATCCACTACTCCTCCTTGATGAGGATGTGTAAATTGTTTTGGTAGTGGAGAATGGAATCCGTGCATATAGTGTATTAATTCATGGGCTATTGTTGTATCTATTATGAATTCTGGTACTTGTTCGTCTCTGAATAAGTTGTTTATGACTATCTCGGTAGATCCATCTTTTTGCTTTTTTATATGACCAAATTTTGTTTTCCAATTTCCTTTGAATCTAATGTTTACTGTATTTAGTCTTTTTACTTCTGGCATTAAAACATTCCAAATCCTTTCTAATCTAAGTTGTAGCCATAAATCTGATCTCATAGAATTATTTTAGTTCTTTGTGTTTTAAAAGATTATTAAAAAGAAAAATATATTTAGAATTTTTTAAATTGAGATACTTTTTCTAATAAATCTATATGTCCTAGGAATAAAGCTCTGCAACAATACCTTTCTAACCCCAATTCATCAAAAACTTTCTTTGGGTCTTTTCCCTGTTCTACTTGTTTGTTATATTCTTCCCATAATTGTCCTATGGGTTTCCCGCAACTGAAACATCTAATTGGAATTATCATTTTATCTGTAGGATTTCTGTCTTTTTGCTCTAGCTTTAGAATCATTAGGTTTACACATTTCTTTTCTTCTTGTGTCTGCAACTAGTAAGTGTCTATCGTAATCTAAAAACTTTTTTTTCAAAGTTTTATTTGTTTCTACTAAACATCTTGCTATTGCTAATCTTGAAGCTTCTGCTTGAGATGACCATCCTCCTCCTTGAACATTAATATTGATGTTGAATTTTTTAACTTGATCTCCAGCCAAAATTAAAGGTTCCATTATTTTCATTCTTGCAATTTCTGGAGTATGATTTTCTAATAAGATTGAATTTACTCTAATTACGCCTTTCCCTTCTTTTAGTGTGGCTTTAGCTATCGAAGTTTTTCTCTTTCCGTTTTTATGGATGGTTTTCATCTTTTCAATTGCTCACATAATTCTCCGATTTTAGTGTATTTAAAAGTTTTACTTTTTGTTATATTTGCTAAATCAATTGTTTCTATTTTTTCTTTCGATAATTTTTCAGGAATTCCCATGTAACACATTACGTTCTTAAACGCTTTCTTCCCTTTTTCTTGTTTGTATGGAAGCATCCCTCTTATTGCTCTTCTAACAAACCTATCTGGCATTTTTGGTAAATATGGTCCTTTTAATGGGGTTCCACGTTTATCTTGCTCCTTATATTTTTTGTAAATTGTAACTCTATCTCCGGTTATTACTGCCTTTTCACAATTAACCAAATCTATCTTCTCCCCTTGTAGTGCTCTCTTTGCTACTACTGTGGAAAACCTTCCCAAGATTGAGTCCTTTACATCTACAACTGCCATTTTAACCTATAATCCTAATATTTTTCCCCTTTGGGTCTTTTTTTAGTAAATCCTGAATTGAAATCAAATTGTCCTTTAGTTTTTCTTTTGCTTTTTCAGTTTGTGAAAATGATGCTACCGATATTTTATGGTTTAGATTTCCAGTTCCTAATATTTTTCCTGGAACAATAACTGTTTCGTTTTCTTTTGTGTACTTATCTAATTTATCTAAGCTAACTTCCCTTGTTCTTCTTTCTGGTTTTTCTAATTCTTTTGCTATTCTTTTCCAGAAATTAGACTTTTCAGTATTAGAATGCTCTTTTAATTTTTCTATAAGTTTTTGTTTGTAGATATTTGTTTTCATTTTTTAAGTATTTTTTTGATTGTTTTCTTTTTTGAACTTCCAATCTTTTTGGAGAACTCACTAAGTTTATAATCAAGTTCGCTTATAGCATTTGTTAACATTTCTTTTGGTTCTAATTGTCCAAAAGGTTCTATTGTGAATATAAAGTCTCCTTTTGCATATTCTATTTTTATTAATTCTGGAGAAACTGATTCAATTGCTTCGTATAAATTGTTTTCTAGGATTGATGCTTCATCCAGTTTATTTCCCTTAAATGCTTTTTCTGGAAGAATCTCTTTGTATTTTTCTACTAATTTTGCATTATTGTTTAATTTTAATTTTGGTTTGTGTTTGTAAACTACTACCCCAGGAGAAAATTTCATATGATCTTTTCCCTTCCCTAACTCAACTGTTGCTACTAGCTTTATTTCTTGATCACTTGTTAATTTTACTATTGGGATGTTATCATGTACTGATTTTATTGCAGGATCTTTTGATTTTAAATCAGAAGTATATACAGTAATTGGACCTTTAACTTCTAAAGATAAGGTAGTTTGACATTTTGCACATCCTTTTCCCTTACATGTACACCTGTCCTTTAAATTATAAGATTTTGAATCTGTTTTTATAGGAACCAATCCTAGCCTGTGTGAGAGTATTTCATCATACAATGCAGAATCATTTTTTGATATTTCAACTTCTGATATTGCCATTACTGGAGTTTCTGCCACTATTGCCCTCCTTAGTGTGTTTGCCTCTATTTCGTTTATACCAGAGATTTCAAAAATTAGTTTATTATCATCTTGTTTTATTTTTTTGATTTCCATCTTTATACTCTTCTACCTCTTTTACCGCCTTTTTTTCTACATCCGTCATGTGGGACTGGAGTTATCTCTTCTATGTTTCCAATTTTCAGACCTGCCCTTGTTAAAGTTCTAATAGCTGCTTGTGCTCCTGGTCCTGGAGACATTGGTCCATTGTGTCCACCTGGGGCACGAACTTTTATGTGGACTGCATTTATTCCTTTTTCTATTGCACTTTCTGCTGCCATTCTTGCGGCTGACATTGCTATAGTAGGACTAGATTCTAGTCTGTGTACTTTAGTTAACATTCCACCAGAGCTTTTTGTTATAGTCTCTGATCCCGTTATGTCAGTAATATGAATTATTGTATTATTATAAGATGAATAAATGTGTGCTACTCCCCATTTTAATTTTTTACCTTTATTTATCATTTTTTGTTTCCTCTGGGAGATTTTTTGTAATTTCTTTTTCTGATTGTTCTACAACTTCTTCTGCTACCTTTTCTGCGGCTTTTTCTGGTATTTTTTCTTCTATTGTTTCTTTTATTTCTTCCTTAACTTCTTCCTTAACTTTTTCTTTTATTTCTTCCTTTTTTGGCTTTAAAATTTTCTCTTTTTTCTCCTTTTCTAATTTCTCTTTGACTGTCCTTTCTGGATGATCAGCTTTTGAAATTGAGGAAATTGGATTGAATTTGATTTTTGATTCTTCATTTTTTGAAACTAAGAAAGAAGGAGCTGTGACTTTTTTGCCATCTACTGAAATATGGCCGTGAACGATGAATTGTCTAGCCTGATTTGTTGATCTAGCAAATCCATTTCTGAAAACAAGTGTTTGTAATCTTCTTTCTAAGAAATCTTTTACTTTCAAATCTAGTATATCTTCAATCTTTGAATCTTTTGATATTATGCTGTATCTAAGTAATTTATTCATTAATTGTTCTCTTTCTTTTGCACTTTGTTCTGAACGTATGTTTGCGACAATTTTTTTTACTTGATTTCTTGCAGATCTTAATTTTGAGGCATATTTCCAAATCTCTTTTTTGTTTTTTAAACCATACTCTCTAAGAATTTCTTTTTCTTCTAATATTCTTTCTCTTTGCCAGGGGTGAAATGGCGTTTGATATTTCTTTCTTATTCTTTTAGTCTGGCCCATTTTATTTCTTCTTCCTCTTTACTCCAAGAGATTTTCCTTTTCTAAAATTAGATTTAGTTCTTTGTCCTCTTACTGGCAGATTTGCTCCATGTCTGAATCCCCTATATGATTTTATTTTTCTTAATCTTTTTATATCAAATTCTTTTCTTAATTTTAAATCAGATACAGTTAGGTGTAAATCTTCTCCAGAATCATAATCTTTTTGTCGATTTAACAGCCAAGAAGGAATATTGTATTTTTTTGGTTCTTTTATTATTTCTTCAATTTTTTTTATTTCTTGTTCTTTTAGAGAACCAGTTTTTTTATTTTTGTCTAATTTATTAACATGACATATGGCATTTGCCATAGAAAAATTAATTCCCTTTATTTTAGTCAGGGTATGAGATATTGGTTTATCTCCTTCTAAATCTGTAGAAGCTATTCTTACAATGTATTTTAATTTCTCTTCCATTCTCTGTTTTTGTTGTTAGTACGCCCTTTTTAAAGCTTTTGTTAGATTTGCACAAATAATTTACGTTTATCCTCGTCGTTTAGTTCTGCAAAAATTCTTCTAACTACTACTTGCATTGGGTCAGGAATTAATTTTACTCTTTCCTTTATATCTTCAAAGTCTTTAAACTCCTTTTCTTCCCTTTTTTCCAATATTTCTGTTGTATGTTTCTTTCCTATCCCAGGTAGTAATTCTAATTGGTGCATTCTTGTGTTTATTGGGCCTGCTTTGTTGAAGAAATCTATAAATCTTTGTTCATTTTTTGTGATTAATTCTTTTATTACAAAGTCCAATTCCATCCTTGCGGTCTGGGTTAATTTTGAAATTGTGATTTTTCCAATTATATGGTGTATTTTTTCCCTTTCTTCTCCACCTATATAGGCTTCTTCATAAGGTTGTAAAAATTTTCCTTTTTTTGGAACTAATTCTAGAAGTGTAAAATGATCACGACCTATAGCTTGAGCTATGGGAGACTTCTGATGTAATGGTCTCCTGTCTGATGGATATCCGTTCGGTAGGAAATCCAAAATAATTGCATGGTCTTCCTTTGTTGCTGGCCTTATCATTTTTTTTATTAAGCATGTTTATTCACTATATTCATTATTTTGTCTAAATCCTCTTGCTTTAGAGTCAGGTTTTCACCTGAGAGGATCGTTCTTAAGCTGTCGATGTCTTTTGGTAATATATTGATTATTAGTGCTATATGTTTTTCTTTTAATCTTGTGATTCCTGCAGATTCTAAGTCTTTCTTTAAATCTTTATAAGTTTTTGTTTTTGGAACATTATTTAGGTATTCCTCTACTTTTTTTGCTCTGAAATTTAATTCTTTATCTCGCTTTTTCATTGCGTCGATATTTTCCTTCATTTCAGGAACACTTATTGGGATTTGTTTAGTTATTTCCATTTTTACCTTCTCTTTAAGTGTGATGGATGAGTCAAAATTGTTTTCATTTTGTTTCCATCCTTTATTTCTACATAATAATTTGAACCTTGTTTATTTTTGATTATCCCTGCTTTTCCGTGAAATCTTGGATTGTATAATCCTTTTTGAATTGCTGGTTCTGCAGCTAAATATACTCTGTCTCCAGCTTCGAATTTTTGGAAGAACCTTCTAAGGCTAATCTTCCCTTTTGTTCTGACACTTTTTCTTAGTTTGTGCCTTGTTTTCCTTCTTAAACCGCCTATTCGTTTCATTTTTGTATACCTTGAAATAATGGGAATTATGTTGCTTTATAAATGTTTTTGTTTAATTTAGAATGTTTTTACTATTTCTATAATTTCAAATAAATATTCATCATCGTTTTTTATGATTTTTCCCTTTATATGATGTTTTTTCTGTTTTAGTGATTCTTTTCCTTCACAGGTTAAACCTTCTTGACTGAATGCTTGAGAGCTACATATAATTTTTTCATTATTTGTTGCTAAATAAATTGACTTTTCCATGTTATAATCTTCAAAATCAAGATTATAAGCAAGATTATCTGTAATCCCTAATGCTCCACCGCATGCTCCACTTGCCCCACAAACTCCTCCCCAGGACACGAATCCTTCTATAGTTATTATCTTATCTAGAAATTTATCTGGATTGGATGCAATATCTGAAGGAGAATAAATTGCATCTGTACATGCAGATATAACTATTAATCCAAATAATAAGAAAACGATTATTTTTCCCATGTCTAATTAACTTATTCTGGATACTTATAAATATTTCTATTAAATAAATTTTGATAAAGATTGGTCTAATGCGAAAAATAGATTTGGGTTTTCTGCCTCTGATTCTTTTGTTTCAGATGTCTCTAATTTTACTTCTATTTTATATTTTGAATCTTTCACTAAAGTTACAGTTATTTTCTTGAAATCTTTGTATTTTTCTGATATTTTTTTTGTATAGTTTCCAACTACCTTTTTAATTACAATTAGTTGGCCTTTATCTATGTCTTCAAAGTTCTCTAAATTTATATTTCCACCTAATTCTATCATAACAGTATATTTAGAACTGGTTTGATTTAAGCTTTTCTATTGCTTAGAAATCTTCACAAAAATGACTATAATCATTCATTTCTCTTTGGATTATTATTGGTGAATCTTGAACTATAAAGTATCTTTTCGGACTATCTAGGTGTTCTTGGATTACGCCCATTTCCTCTAGAACTTCTAAGTTACTTGGGCCGTATCGGTCTTTGTTAGCTCCAATATTTCCTGCACGAGCATTAAAAGTTTCCCTTATATCTTTAATAGTAAAACTAGTTATATCAAGTTCACTACAAATCTGATCTAGTAACTTTAATGATTGAGTAAATTTTCTGCAATCTTCTCTTTCTCTTCGCAGGTCTTCAGGAGAGTCAATCAGTAATTCTGTTCTTTTTTGTTCTTGTTCCATTTTTCTAATTTTTACGGTATTTACTTATTTATAAATCTTTCTATTGTTATTACTAGATAATGGTTATATCTTCTTAGTTACATAGGGTCCTTCTTTTTTATAATTTAAGTTGTAATAGTATTCTCTTACCCCTACCCCAGAAATAACCACCATTTTATCTTTTCCCTCTTTTTTTGCAATTTCTTCTGCTGTTTTCATTAATTTCTTCCCATATCCTTTATGTTGAACAGTGCCTTTTTCTTTTAAACCCAGGGAAGTTCCGTAGACATGCAATTCTCTTATTAGTGCAGATTTTTTTGTTATCTCCTTTCTTAATGAATCTGAAGGAAAACGCATCCTTACAAATCCAACCAGTAAATCGTTTTTTGTATCTTCTGCTGAAATAAAAAACTCTTTCCCTTTTGATGCTCCATATTCTTGAATTTTTATTTTTACTTTGTTCCAATCTATTTCTTTACCCATTGGTTCTCTGCAACGGATACAATTACATTTTACATCATATTTTTGGAATAAATATTGCCTGAAATTTGTCATTTCAACTCCGGCAATCCATTGTTTTGTTGGGATATCTCTTTGTATCCTCATAATTCTACAATACTTTGGAACGTGTTTTTTGAATTTGATTAATAGTTCTGCTGCATCTTTTATTGATAAGGGTTTAAATTTTCCTTCTTTGAATTCTTTGTATAGTATTGTTCCTTTACTAACCATTGTTGGATATATCTTTAACATGTCTGGTTTGAAATCTGGATTTTTGAATAGACTTACCATCCCTTCTAGATCTCTTTTTTTGTTCGTTAGTGGCAATCCTGGCATGTAGTGAATTGCTACCTTAAATCCTAAATCTTTTAAAATTCTTATAGAGTCTTTTGTATCCTTTATTGTATGGCCTCTGTTAACTTTTTTTATTACATCTTCGTAAACAGATTGAACTCCTAGTTCGATTCTAGTTGTTCCAAGTTTTAACATTTGGTTGCCATGTTCTAACAATCCCCAATCTGGTTTTGTTTCAATACATAATGCTACGCACCTTACTTTTGCTGTTTCATTTATTTTTTGTTCTTTTGTTAATGTTGTTTTTCCCTTTAATTTTAGAAGCTTTTTCTGTATTCTTAGTGTTCTTTCTTTGTCTGAAAAGTTTTCTGTTGGAAGTTCATACACTTCTTTGAATTTTGTATAATTTAATTCCCCATTTTTGTTAAAAAATAATTCTGAAAAATCATTTAGTGCTTTGAATGTGAATTTTATGAACTCTTCTTGGTATTTTTTTGGAAATGAAGGAAAGGTTCCCCCCATTACAATTAGTTCAATTTTTTCAAAGTTGTGTCCTAGTAAAACGTATTGCTCTAACCTGTTGAATACTTGTAAATAAGGATCAAAATTATTTCTTATGGCTCGCATTGTTGCAGGTTCTCCGCCCGTGTAAGATTGTGGTACGTCACCGAAAGCAGAATTTGGCCCTCCGCAACAATATGAACAACGGCCATGTGGACATCTAATTGGTTTTGTCATAATGGCTAATGGTGCTACTCCTGAAATTGTTCTTACTGGTTTTGTTAGAAGAAGCCCCTTTAATAATTTTATTTTATTTTGTGGTAAGGAAATTAGAATTTGAATTAAACTTGGTAATTTTTTCGGTTTATGTTCTTTAGCTAATTTATCTCTTAGCCTTATCGCCTCTTCTTTTGTTTTTATCTTCCTCTTTAATATTTCTTCTCCTACTAATCTTGGGAAATCCATTTTCTAAGTTGCTTGTGGAATGTTTTTAAAGTTATCTTTTGATAAGATTTAATATATCATTTGAAATATTTTTTGCCCAGTTTTTATTTTGAAAATTAGTGAATAAGATATGACAATTTACTTGCTTTAGTTCATTTATTATCTCTTTAATATGTGTTATTTCTTTCCATTCTTTTTGGAGTATAACAAATCCCATTGTTTTGTTTTTGTTTTTTAGTTTATCATTAACACATCTACGATAAATATCAAATATGTGGGCCCTTATATTTCCTCCATTATGTTGGTGTTTAAAATTTGAAGAATACAATTTTTTTGATACCACTCTCCTTGTGATTTCGATTATAATTTTTTTGTTTTTGTAATTAAATTCTAAATCACTTTTGTAGGCTTTAGGGGTCATTATTCTATTTGGTATGTTTAAATTTAGTTTTTCCAATTCTTTAGCCAAATTCGCGGAATCTTTATCTGGGTAAAAATAGAATCTGTTTAAATTTAGTTTATCTAGGCCAACTATGATTTTTATAGGAAGACAATTTTTATTGTTTTCATTCCTCAGTTTTGAGATTTCAGCTTTTGTTAGTAATCTTTTGCTTGAGATTGAGATTGTTATTTCTTTATCTCTTATCTGTGGAGAATTTCCTTTACTGTCGAAATTTATATGGAATTGGTACTTCTCTCTGTTTACTATTATTTTTAGAGGAGCTCTTAAAGATTTTAGATGTTTTGCAAGTATTCTTGAGTTTATATTAATGTTATAACTTTTTTTTATTGGCCTATACCTTATGTATCCCGACATAATTGCTATGTTTTTATTCATATAGTTAAACAAAGTGATTTGAATTTTATAAACTCTTTTGCCGTGCGTGGCAAGCTGGCAAGATGTTTTTTGTAAAACTTGCCTTGTATTTTAATTGTTTGATTTTTTCAACAATCTTCTAACTGCATCAGAAACAACTTCTGCTCTTGACCTGTATCCTTCTTTAGAATTCTTAATATATTCATCTATTTTCTTTGCTAGGTCTTCATGTATTGAAACATTAATATATTTTGCTCTCATTTTATCATTTACACATGGGGGAACATTTATAAATCACTTTTCACTTACAGGTGAATGAAACTAAAAGATTTCATAATGGGCAACGATAGAGTAAGAGCTAGAAGAGATGATTTGGCTGGAAAGGAAGAATTAACCTTTGGGCAAATTGTAGGTTTGTTGATAATAATTATAATGTGGATTCTGATTGCTTTTGATAGATCGGGATCTCAAAAGACTCTTTATTTTGGTTTTTTTATTACTATTCTTATAGCTACAATAATTGTGAGGTTTAACAAATGATTGAGTGGAAGGATCTTAATATAAATATGAAAATTGGGATTATTGGCGGCTGGTTGAACGTAATTTCCATCTGCATTACTTTGGTATTATGGGTTATTGTGATGTTGATTGCATTAGCCTATTAGTTCTGTTATGTATCTTTTACAAAAGCAAATCTTTAAAAATGACCTTTTTTTAAGAATTCTGTAGGCTAGCTGGGTAGTCAGCCCTTACCTGTACCACAAATGGGCTATATGGTGGAGTGAAGCCTAATTGAGGCTGAGAAGTTGATTATCGGTCTCAGTTTGGACGTTGATCCTTTGTCTTACAGGGTTAATGTCTTAGAGAACTAAGTCAGGCCAGGAATGGAGCAGCTTTAATCTTTGATATTGGCGCTTGTGAGTAGCAAAGGGGAGGAAGAACTGGGGTTAAGCTGGTAGTTGATTTCTCTGTCGATTTTAGGTGGCCTACACTTTTATTATAATTTATATTCTATTCCTAAGTAATATTTCTTATTTCCTTTCTCTATGTAAGTACCCTTTTTGTTGAAATGGTTTTCTTTATATGCTCCAAAAATAGATATTCTATCGCTGGCCTTTCCTTTTAATATTAATTTTGTGTAGTGTCCTGGAAATTTCTGTTTTGCTGTTCTTGTAGTATCTGCTACTGCTTGAGGAAGATTTTCTCTTAAAACTAATTGTTCTCCAATACCAAAACCAGTGACCAGTGAGTAATTATCGGTTATTCTTCTTTCTAAATTAAAATTAATTGTGTGTTCTTCGTTTGTTCCCTCCGCCACACAATAAAAACTAACGTTCCAACCATAATTTCTATTAAATCTTTTGTTTGCTCCAAATCCAACTTCTATAAATGCATGTTCTGAACTGGTTCCTGTCCCCCCAAACATAGAGTAGTTTCCATTGTCAAGATTTACTTTTCTTGGAGCTGCATTTAAACTTGATGATAAAAAAAGTAATAAAGTAGCAGTTTTTAATTTATTGGATAAATTCACTGTTTAGATGGGAATGATAGTTAATTTAAATAATTTTTTAAAATTCTGCTAGGATATCACTTAGGCTTTGAGCTAGAATATTATACATTTTCTGAATTGTTAATTCATATATTGATTCTTTTAGTGGTCCAGTACAATATGGTAAGATCTCTGTGTTGAATGTTGATCCTTTGTCCACTTTACAATCCATAGATTTTCCTTCGAAAAGAGTGGCTGTGTTTGGATCCGTTTCTATTGGCATGTCAACTAGGGTCACTCTTGTTTTACATTGGTTACTTGCTTTTCCGGTTATTTGATATATGAAAGTTGATCCTTCATCCATTACAGTTAATTTTGTTTTTTTACAATTTTCTAAATGTCTGTTGTAACATGATTTATCTTCTCCACAATCAAATTCGAATGAATAATAAAATATTCCTACTGCAAAAATAAGAATTATTATAATTGGAATTAAAGCAATACTCCACCTCTTCTTTTTCTTTTTCATATAAAAGAAAAAATGGAGTTATTGTTTTATTAAGTTTTCGATTATAGGTCTGCCTTTGTTATTATTTTAACCTTCATAGATCTTTGAACTTTTGAAGACATTGCAACCAAATTCTTTATTCCAACTCTTTCTGAGAGTTTTACTAGATCTAATTCTATCTCGCCATCAAATATTACAGTATGTATTCCAGATTTTAGAGATTTAATTGTTGTAGCTAGTTCAGAAGTTGGAACTTTTCCTAGAATGTTTGTATCTTCATCTAAAATGTAAGCTCCTCTTGTACCAACAAGATCATCTATCATTTCTTTGTATAGTTTTGTTTCTGCTGGTGTTATTCTTGCTTTTCTTACTGGTGGCCTTGTAGTTGTTTCTTTTGTGTTTCTTGTTGTAGTGGTTGTTCTTGTTGTTCTTGTTGCTGTTCTTGGAGCAGGTGTCCTTCTTTCCGGCCTTTTTGTTGCAGGTTCGGTTATCTCTAGTTTTGTTTGTTCTGCCGCTACTTTATTTCTTAATGCCTTATTTATTTCTTTCTTTGTTATTTCTTCTACTTCTTTACCATCTGGTGCTTTAGCTATGTAGTCTATTTCTGCTACGCTCATTAATTCTTTTATAATCAAATCTCCGCCTCTGTCTCCATCTACAAAGACAGTTACTTCTTTTCTTTTACTTAAATCAATAATTGTTTGTGGTACAGAGGTTCCGTTCATTGCAATTGGATTCTTTATTCCGTTTTTCAATAATGTAAGAACGTCTGCCCTTCCTTCAACTATTATTATTTCATCAGATTCTTCGATTAATGGACCTGCAGCCAATCTATCTTTTCCATATTCTACTAGCTCCATCATTCTTACTGAGTGTGAAACTTCTTCTGTTATTTCTTGAGAATCGGGTAAAACACTGTCTGTAAATTCTCTTAAAAGCTCTTTTGCTCTATCTACCACATAAGCTCTCTTAGAAGTTCTTACATCCTCTATGTTTTTTGATGTTACCTTAGCATTACATGGGCCAATTCTTTGTATCGTTTCCAAAGCTGCTGCAATAATTGCTGTTTCAGCTTTATCTAGACTTGAAGGGATTACTATTTCTCCACTAGCTTTCCCGCTTTTTGTTGTTAAATTTACTTCAATTCTTCCTATCTTTCCATTTCTTTGGAGTTCTCTTAATTCTAGGTCTTCTCCAAGTAGACCTTCTGTTTGACCGAATACTGCACCTATTACGTCAGGTCTGTCTACAGTACCCTCAATTGTTATGTTAGCGTGAACTATATATTTAGCTGCTACTAAGCCAATCTTTCCCATTTTATTTTCCTCCTTACTAAACCCAAAAAGAACAAGTTTTCCGCTTTATTTAAGCGATTTTTTTAACAAATGAATGTAATATTTTGAATGAATATGATGTTTTTCTGTTCTTTAAAGGTTTGTAGCCCGATATTAACCCCAAAGCTCATAGCTTGATGTTACATCGTTGGCTCCATTTGGTAATTTCTCTTACCGGGCCTTGATAGAAGGTTTTGATTTTCGTTTATAAAGGTTTGGATTTACTGAGCTGTAAAGTAAGCGTCACCTTTTCAACCGAATGTTTTTTATATCCACTAAAATTAACTTTTAGTATGAGTATGAAATTGATAAAGCCACAAGGATTAGAGAAAGGAGATACAATAGCTTTCATAGCTCCAGCTGGAGGATTAGCAGCTTTAACCACACACAGACTTGAAAAAGGAAGGAGATTTTTTGAGGAATTAGGTTATAAGATTAAGATATTTCCAACTGCTAAAAAGAATTCTGGAATTAGTTCTGATACTGCTGAAAACAGAGCTAAAGATGTCATGGATGCTTTTAGAGATAAAGATGTTAAAGCCATAGTTACTACTATCGGTGGCAATACTTCCCATCAGACTTTAGAATATTTGGACTTTGGAACTATTAAGAGAAATCCAAAAATTCTTTGCGGATATTCTGATATCACAAGCTTACATTTAGCTTTGTACTCTCAAACAGGATTGGTCGGTTTTTATGGTCCTGCAGTAATCACACAATTCGGGGAACACCCAAAACCAGATGAATTCACTGTTACAAATTTTTTCAAAGCTGTAACAGGGGATATTGGAGAAGTTAAACCTTCTAAACAATGGTCTGATGATAAAAGTGTAGATTGGGTTAGTAAGGATGATTTAAAGAAAAAAAGAAAGTATAAAGAAAACGAAGGATATGAATGGTTGAAACAAGGAAAAGCTAAAGGAGAAATTTTAGGTGGGTGCTTACCAGTAATATTGCATTTAGCAGGAACAAAATATTGGCCAGACTTTAAAGATAAAGTTTTGTTATTGGAAACTCCAGAGGGAGAGGATTTTAGAAAGGGAGAAAGTTTAGCAAATGTAGATTCTGCTTTAGGTGATTTGAGAAACTTGGGGGTATTCAAACAAATAAAAGGAATTGTTTTTGGTAGGGGGTTTGGATATACAGAGGAACAGATAAAACAATTAAAAAATATTATTTTGTATAATACAAGAGATTATGATATTCCAATATTGTATAATGTTAATATTGGACACACTGATCCCATTATCACCATCCCTTTAGGAGTTAAAGTTGAATTAGATTTTAGCAGGAACAAATTTGGATTTTTAGAACAGGCTGTATTAGGATGAGCTAAGTGTAATCAAGTCCAACCATCTATTCTCTCCTAATTCTAAACCAACTCCTGCCCTTTCAGAAGGTACTTCATCGGTTGTGGAATGATTTTCTATGAAGTTATGTTGGATAACTATTGCTGTCATGAGGATTGGAGCAGACCACAAAGCTTTCAATCCTCTAAAGTCTATAACTCTATCCTTGATTTTCATAAAAACGGTTTCAATTCTGTAATTGTGAATTTTTGTCTTTCTTACATTTTGTATTTTGTGTTCTATTGTTAAACCACCTAACTTATTGGAATAAAAGAGTTTTCTAAATGCTCTTGGATAGAAAACTCCCGCATCTGTTTGAATATATTTCGGCTTTCCTTTCCTAATAGACTTCTTCAAAAATTCTTGTGCTTCTATAGGATTAGCCGATAAACTATAATGAAAACCTGTGATTAATCTTGTATCCCAATCAAGACAACACCAAAATCTGTCTAATCTTCCTTCCCTGTTTATTAAAGTTTCATCAGCATAGAAACTATTTCCTAAATTGTAGCCTTGGTTTTCTATGAATTTATGAACTTTCAAAGTATATCTTCTAACCCAATCCAAAACTGAGACATGACTTACTTTATGACTCAAGTGTCTTCTTAATTGATTTCTCATCTTTCTACTTGATAAATTAGAAACATACATGTCAATAGACATTGTAATAATTTCTGGTTTGTTTCTCATTCTGTAAAAACCATCATCATTTGTAAAGAACCTTTTACAATCCTTACAGAAATATTTTTGAATTTTCCCTCGGTGTTCTGTCTTTCTAAAACCTTTCTTTAGAAAATTATTGCCTGAACAATGTTTACACTTAATCATACATATATTCAGGTACATGAACTATATAAACCTTTCGGTACATGAAAGACTTATACTTGTTCTAATATAATTTTACCCTTTTCGGTTCTTGCTTTTAGCTCTTTACCGAGGAGTTTTGAATCTTTAACAACATCTTTTGGTAATGTTGTTATGTACCTTGTATATTCTGTATTCCCCACTTTTTTATCTAAGACTTCTCTTATTTTCATAATTTAATTCAGGAACATGAAGTATTTAAATTTGTCTGTACCTGAAAGAAAAATCAACCAATTTAGGTGACTTTAACTTAACAGCTCAGGATTTACTTAAATTTATGTAGATTTAGAAACGCCTTTGTTCTGTGAAATATATCGTGAGTATCGTCAATTATCTCTTTTTCGTATCTTTCTCTCCTTCCAGTTGAGATAAATTTATCAAATATTCCTCTTGTAAACTTCCTAATTGGATTATTTTCCCACTTTTGCTCGTAATCTGTTTCTATTGATGCTTCATAATTTATAGTTAGGTTTCCCTCTACTGTTTTTCCTTGTTTTGTATCTATTGTTTTATAATTTTTTAGAGAAATTGATAAATTTATTACATATCTTGAATAATTATCTATATATTTTTGTCCTTCCCACTTTATTTTTACTGATTTCTTATCTCCCTTTATTACATCTTCATATTCTCTTTCATAGAAATTATAGTTGTGAAGATCAAACCATGCCTTTAGAGTTCTGTACAATTCTATCATATTGAACTGGGCCTCTTTCTTTATTACTAATTTATCTCCCCTAATTATCCAATCTGTCTCAGGCATATTTAAATTTTAGAAAATGGAATATATAAAGTTTTTCTTTAGTATTGGTGCATAGTTAAGAAAGATTTTATTTCATCGTGGAAAGCATAAGTTTTTGAATATAATTCTATTTTATAATCTTCTATTCTGTCCTTTATTATAAATTTCTCATATATTGATTGACCCAAACCTTTTCTCTCTCCCCATTTTTTACTTCTGTCTGTTATTATATTTGCTTTTATTCTTAATTCTACTTCTCCTCGTTGTGTTTTTATTTTTCTACCTGCTTTTTCTACCTCTATATCTTTTAATCCTAGAATAAAAAATCCAATTCTTATATGGTATGCAAAATAATCACTTACGTTTTTTTGAGCACTCCAACGTATTTCTATTTGCTGAGACTCTCCTTTCATTCTTTGAGCAAATTTTTCTTCTTGAAAAGTATTATCTTGGTCTCCATAGCCTTGATAGTCTAACCAGAACTTCATATGTTTGTATAATTCTCCCAAATCAAATATCCCTCTCCACTTCATTTTGATTTCTGGGACTACAGTAATTGCACCTTGCATATCTTAGAATTTGTTGAGTAAGTTTATAAGTTTTTTTATCTGAAGAATTCTAGTACTTCTTTTGTTGTTTTTTGAAGATCTTTTACTTCTTCTAATAATTTAAGTTTATGTTTGGTTATGTTTTCTTTTATTAGAACATTTGTGTATATATTGAATAAAAGATTCTTAAATCTTGAGGAGGACCATTCATCTCTATAGTCTACAACAACTCCTGCTGTGAATGTTATTTTTGCTGTTCCGGAAACTAAGTTGTCTGAGGCAGGATGTATTTCTCTGAATCTAAATTTTATTATAATATCATACTTCATAAAGTCATTTATTTCTCTTTCTGCCTTCCATACTAACACTATTTCATCCCCAATATCTAATTTTTTATGTTGGTGGTCTGCTTCTAAGAAATCATAGCCGTTTTCGGATAACCAGCCATGCATAGTTTGGTATAGTTTTTCAAGATTAAAAACTCCCTTGTGTCTTATCTGGTATCCTTGGCTTACATGTGCCTTTATATTCTTACTCATAAAGTAGAGAATAAAAATAATAGTTAATAAATGTTTTTATCCTTCCCTTATCTTGAATTTCTCTATAAATATATCATATAGGTCTGGTTGAATCTTTAGAACGTCTTTATATGTTAATAGCCCAACTAGTTTTTCTCCATCTGTTACCGGAAGTCTTCTTACATTTTCCCTTGACATGAAGTAGATTGCGTCATATAGATCTAGAGTTGGAGAGATTTTGAGCATAGTAGTTGACATAATGTCCTTTGCTTTTGATTTTTTTATGTTTAAATCTTTTGCAATTGCTTTGTTTACAAAATCTTTTTCTGTAATTATTCCTAAGAGTTTTCCATTTTCTTCTACAATAAGGCTCCCAACATCTCCTTCAATCATTTTATCTGCACATTTTAGTAGGTTCTCTTCTGGTCCTACAACTACTGGAGCCTTTGTCATTGCATCCATAACTTTTATGCCGGTTCTCATCTTAATTTTATATTATTTTTTGAATTAATAAGTATATATGTATTGTAAAATTTTATAAATAATGACATATTCCTTATATTATGGCGGAAAGAACTAGTGAGGCCGATTTGAATGCTTTAAGAGAATATCTGAATTCTTATGCTGGAGAACCAAACAATAGATTCTCTTCTTATGGGGAACTCGCATTTGTTGATTTTTTTGGGAGAGAAAAATATGTTTTTACACATGTTAATAAAAGTATTTCTGGAACTCCCTCTTTTCAATTGAAAGGTGGAAAATTATTTGGAAAATGCCCCCTTATTACATTTAGTTATTATGAGATTGAAAAGGAAATAAGGGTTCATAAGGGCGGAGCTCGAAATGAAAGAGATAGGCAAAGTATTGATGCGATTGTCGAATTATTAGAAGAAAGGCCCTATGAACGATTAATTTCTAATTTTGAAGATTTAAGAATAAAAACTATTTAAGTATTTTCTATTCAAAACCTTTATAAATGAACTGGGATTTCTCGGATTAGAATGACAGACGATAAACAACCGGTTTATATCTTATCTGAGGGAAATCAGAGGACTTATGGGAAAGAAGCCCAAAGAAATAATATTATGGCTGCTAAATTGGTAGCTGAGACAGTTAGATCTACTTTGGGTCCTAAGGGCATGGATAAAATGTTGGTTGATTCTATGGGCGATGTTGTTATTACAAATGATGGTGTTACAATCTTAGAAGAAATGCAAATTGAGCATCCTGCAGCCAAAATGATTGTCGAGATTGCCAAAACCCAAGAAGATGAGGTTGGAGATGGTACTACTAGCGCGGTTGTTTTTGCTGGGGAACTATTAAAAAATGCTGAAAAACTATTAGAGAAGAATATTCATCCTACAATTGTTGCTAAAGGTTTTAGATTAGCCGAGAAAAAGGCTCAAGAAATTTTGAATGAGATAGCGGAGGATGTTTCTTTAGATAATGAGGATATACTTGAGAAAATTGCTATGACTGCCATGACTGGAAAGGGGGCAGAAGCTTCTAAGGAGAAGTTGGCTAAATTGTCTGTTGGTGCTGTAAAGCAAGTTTTAGATGATAATATAGATTTGAATAATATTAAAGTTGAGAAAAAAGTTGGTGGCGGTGTTGAAAACTCCGAGTTAATTCAAGGAATTGTTTTAGATAAAGAAAAATTACATTCAAGTATGCCATCTAAAATTAATGATGCTAAAATAGCTTTGATTAGTGTTCCTTTAGAAATAAAAGATACTGAAATTGATGCTAAAATTCAAATTAATAGTCCTGAACAAATGCAATCATTTATCGAGCAAGAAGAAAATATGTTAAGAAATATGGCTCAAAAAGTAATTGATTCTGGAGCTAACGTTTTAATATCTCAAAAAGGAATTGATGACTTGGCACAACATTATTTAGCTAAGGCTGGAGTTTATGCTGTTAGAAGAGTTAAGCAATCGGATATGGAAAAACTGATTAGAGCTACTGGCGGAAAAATTGTCAGTAATTTGAAAGATTTAAGTGAATCAGATTTAGGGAAATCAGGTTTAGTTGAAGAAGTTAAAATCGGAGATGAAGAATTTACTTATGTTACTAACTGTGAAAATCCAAAAGCTGTTACGTTTTTAGTTCGAGGTGGAACTGAGCATGTTGTTGATGAAGTAGAAAGAGCTATTCAGGATGCTTTGGGTGATTTAGCGGCTGCTTTGAAAAATGGAAAAGTTGTTGGCGGTGCAGGTTCTCCAGAGATAGAGTTAAGTAAAAGATTAAGAGAATTTGCAAATACTTTAAGCGGTCGTGAACAATTAGCTGTTTTAGCCTTTGCAGAATCTATGGAAGCTATTCCAATCACTTTAGCTGAGAATGCAGGTATAGATCCAATTGATATTTTGACTGAATTGAAAGCAAGACATGATTCTGGAGATAAATGGGCAGGTATTGATGTTTTTTCTGGGAAGGTTGTTGATTCTTGGGGTTTTGGTGTAATTGAACCTTTGAAGATTAAAACACAAGCGGTTAAGAGTGCTGCTGAGGTTTCTGAGATGATACTTCGGATAGATGATGTGATTGCTTCTGGGAAAGGTACTGGTCAACCTCCTATGCAACCTCCAATGGGTTATGAGTAAGTTTTATAAAATTCTATTTTTAGTTTAAAGTATGTTTTTTAGAAAAAAGGAGGAGTTTTTGAAGTTTTCTTTGAGAATAAAGAAATTTTTAAATGTGGGTAATTTCGATTCTGCTATTGCTCGATATAATGAGTTTGAAAAAAGGTATAAGGGATTGGACGAGGATAAGAAAGAAGAATATAGAGAAGAGTATGAATCTTTAGTTAAGCAGTTGTTAATTTATATGAAAATTCGTGATTTGAATGTTATTATTAATGGTGACAATATTGAATTGATTAAAAGCTCTTTAAATTATTTGAAGGATATGCAAGAAGATACAATTGGACTGCCAGAGAAATATTCTAGTTTTGTTAAGAGTAAGTATTCTGAGTTTTATAATAGATATTGCTACAAGTTGGCTTTGCTTGAATTGAACAAAACTTTGGAGAGAGTTTACAAATTAAAGGATGAACAAAATTTTGATATGGCCCTAGAATTTTTTCCTGAAGTTATGATAAAGTATCGTGAGTTGGAGGAGTATTTGCCTGGAGAGTCTAAGAAGATTTTTGGGAAGCTTATTGAGTTAAGAGAAGAACTTAAGATGGATTTAATTGAGTTTAAGGCGCATAGTCCGGTTGCTGATGTGAATATTAAAACTTTGAAGAAGAGTTTGAGGAAAAAGTAAGTTATATTAACTTGGAGTTAGTTCCCTTTTTATGGGTATAATTTTATCTAAACCAGAAGTTTATTTTCCTGAGACAATTATTACTAATTCTGATTTGGAGAGATTAGTTGAAACTAATGATGAATGGATTACCGAAAGAAGTGGAATTAAGGAGAGAAGGTTTTCTTTTAATAAAAATGTAAGAGAGATGGGCGATATTGCTGCTGGAAAAGTTTTAGATGCAAATATTGTTGTTGGGGAAGAAATTGATGGAGTAGTATTTGCTACCAATTGGCACGATGAAAATAAAGAGTTTCCTTGTCATGCTGGCTACGTTGCCGATAAAATTGGTGCAGGATCTGTTGTCGGTAAAATCCGTGCTGATGGAAGCAGTGTTATCAAATCTAGATCTGTTTCTATTTTTGATATTGGGGCAGGATGTACTGGCTTGGTGTATGCTTTGACAATGGCACACGATAACATGCTTGCAGATCCTAATTTAAATAAATTTTTAGTTCTTGGTGGGGAAAGACTTACCGATATGACTGATTATTCCGATAGAAATACGTGTGTTTTGTTTGGAGATGGAGTTGGTGCTTATTTGTTAGAGAGAAGTAAAAGCGAAGAAGGAATTATTAACAATTATCTTGGTGGCGAGCCGGATGTTGGGGATACTGGTTGGCCTTTTGGGTTTTTGTCCTTAGAAAGAAAAATTGGAGTTAAATTACGTGCTTTAGATGTAGAGCAATTTGAATTGTTTGGTGAGACACGTAGGTTTGCTACGGAAAGAGTTGATCAAAATTATCTTGTTATGAAAGGAAGGTCTGTTTTTAAATTTGCTACAAGAGTTATGAGGCATGCAGTTCATGAGGTTTTGAAAGGAACTAAGTATTCTTTAGAGGATGTTGATGTAATTATTCCACATGGAGCGAATAAGAGAATAATTGATGCTGCCGATCACGGATTAAGAAAAAAAGGATTTAAGGGAGTGATTTATACTAATTTAGAGAGATTTGGTAATACCTCTACTGGTTCTATTCCTTTGGCTGCTAATGAGGCGTATGAAAAAGGTATCTTAAAAGGAGGAAGTTTGGTTGTTAATGTTGCTTTTGGTGCTGGGTTTACTTATGGTGCTAATTTGTATAGGGCTTCTCCTTCTGGTCAACCGACTGGTGTAGAGTTAAGCGAAATTCTTAAAAATGACCGTTCTTAGTTATTTTTATGTTTAAATTTTTAAAGAAGAAATTAAAGGATGCTGCTGGTAAGTTTTCTAAAGAGGCAGAGTCTGTTGAAGAAGATGTTGAAGAAAAAGTAGAGGAAGAAGTTAAAGAGGAAATTAAAGAAGAGTTGGAGGAAACTTTAGATGAGGAGACTGCTGAGAAAGTTGCTGAAGAAGTAGTTGAAGAATCTAAGGAAGAAATTGTTGAAGATATTCCAAAAGAAGAACCGAAAG
>CAYYFK010000011.1:0-20760 GCA_964471565.1 Candidatus Woesearchaeota archaeon
GCTACTAACAAATCTCAGAAAGTTTTGCCCACTTTTTTACATTCCGAACTACTGATTCAACCAAAATCTTTATAAATAAACTAAGTTCTTCAATATTCTCCCTTACTGTAAGCAATCAGACGCTAATTCTAGTGAGATTGATGTACAAAAAGCTTATAAAGAGAATAAGTTCAACGAAAATAAAAAATGCCAACAACACATCAACCAAGATCAGGAAGCCTACAGTTCTGGCCTAGATCGAGAACTAAAAGAATTTATGCTAATGTAAAAAAGTGGGCAAAAAAAGACAAACCTCTGGCCTTTGCAGGATATAAGGCAGGCATGACTCACGTGATAAAAAATAATCCTCAATCAAAAATAGCTAAATCAATTTCCGTTCCTGTGACGATTATTGAATGTCCACCACTAAAACCTTTTTCTCTTCGCTTTTACAAAAAAACCGAATATGGTTCTCAACTTCTTTCTGAAATTCTTTCAAAAAACCAAAATAAAGAGCTATCAAAAAAGATAACAACTTCAAAAAATAAAAAAGAAGGAAAAATTCCTGAAAATTATGATTATTTAAAATTAGTAGTATACACACAACCAAAATTAACTGGAATAGGAAAGAAAAAGCCAGAAATTTTTGAAATGTCAATTCCAAATAATATTGAAGAAGCAAAACAACTTTTGGAAAAAGAACTTAAGGTTTCAGAACTTTTTAAGTCTGGACAATATGTTGATATCCATGGTGTTACAAAAGGAAAAGGATTCCAAGGACCAGTGAAAAGATTTGGAATTTCTCTAAAATCTCATAAATCCGAAAAGAAAAGAAGGGCTCCAGGAAACCTAGGACCGTTTACTCCAAGAAAAGTAAATTGGAGAGTTCCACAACACGGACAATTAGGGTTTTTCAAAAGAACAGAATATAATAAGTTAATTTATTTAATAGATAATAATCTAGAGAAAATCAACCAAAAAGGCGGAATTAAAGGATACGGGAATCTAAAAAATGAATATGTTTTAATAAAAGGTTCAATCCCAGGACCAAAAAAAAGAATGATAGTATTCACAGATACAATAAGGGATAAAAAAGATACTTCTGCCCCAGAAATATTATATATTAGTCAAGAGTCGAAACAATGAAAGCTACAATCTATACAAATAAAGGAGAAAAAGGAAAGGAAATAAACCTTCCAAAGCAATTCTCAGAAGAAATCAGAACAGATTTGATAAAAAGAGCAGTTCTGGCAATTCAAGCAAATAAGAGACAACCGTATGGTAGTTTTACTAGGGCAGGAATGGACTATTCAGCAACGCTTTCTAGAAGAAGAAGAGATTATCGTGGAAGTTATGGAAAGGGAATGTCCAGAATTCCAAGAAAGGTTATGGTAAGAAGAGGAACACAATTTATTTTCACTGGTGCAGTAGTTTCAGGGACAGTTGGAGGTAGAAGAGCTCATCCTCCAAAAGCAGAAAAAGTTTGGAAACAAAAAATAAACAAAACAGAAAGAAGAAAAGCTATAAGATCTGCAATAGCTGCTACACTAGATAAAGAACTAATAAAAGAGAGAGGCCATAAGTTTGAAAATTCTCCTTTGATTGTAGAAAAATTAGAAGATATTCAAAAAACAAAAGATCTAAAGCAACTAATGATAAAGTTAGGTTTAGAAAAAGAAATGGAAAGAGCTTCAAAAAAAAGAGTAAGAGCAGGAAAAGGAAAAACTAGGGGAAGAAAATACAAAACGGCAACTGGACCGTTGATAGTAATTGAAAAAAACTCAGCAGTTGTTAAGGCCGCTTCAAATCTAGCAGGATTTGAAGTTTGTAATGTAGATTCCCTAAACACAGAATTACTTGCTCCAGGGACTTTTCCAGGAAGATTAACAATTTGGAGTGTAGCTTCACTAGAAAAACTAGAAAAGGACAACCTATATTATAAGAAAAATGGATCCGTACAAGATAATAAAAAATCCGCTAGCAACTGAAAAAGCTGTTAGACTAATGGAAACAGAGAACAAATTAATATTCATAGTTAGTATGAAATCAACAAAAAAACAAATAAAAAAAGCTATCGAGGAAATGTTCAAAGTAAAGGTAATAAAAGTTAACACATTAATTACCCCAAAAGGAACAAAAAAAGCGTACATTTCATTATCAATAGATACACCAGCCATTGATGTGGCCACACAATTAGGATTAATGTAAAATGGGTAAGAGAATATTGTCACAAAGGAGAGGAAGAGGAACTTCCACATATAGGGCACCGAGCCATAGATATTTTGGTAAGATTGCCCATCGAACCTATGATGAGATTGAAAAAACAGGAGTATTGGAAGGAACAGTAAAAGATCTAATAAATTGCCCTGGTCACTCAGCACCTTTAGCCACAATAGAGTATGATAATGGAGATAAAATATTAATGTTTGCCCCGCAAGGAATATATACGGGACAAAGAATAAGTTCTGGAACAAAATCAGAAGTAAAAATGGGAAATACAGTTCCAATAAAAAAAATACCAGTAGGAATGCTAATAAATAATATTGAATCAAAAACTGGAGATGGTGGAAAATTTTCAAGAGCCGCAGGATCCTTTGCAAAAGTTATAGCAAAAACAGATAAAAAAATTACTATCGAATTTTCTTCAAAAAAGAAAAAGAAAATAGATCCGGAATGTAGAGTGGTGATAGGGATTTTAGCCGGAGCAGGGAAAAAAGAAAAACCTATCTTAAAAGCTGGAAAAATGTCTAAAATAAAAAAAGCAAAGAATAAATTATATCCAGTAACGTCAGGAGTAGCAATGAATGCGGTAGATCATCCATTTGGTTCTGGAAGAGGAAGACATATGGGCAAACCGAGAACAGTTTCAAGGCATGCACCTCCTGGAAGAAAAGTAGGTTCAATAGCATCTAGAAAAACAGGTAAGAAGAAGTAAAAATGGCAAAAAAATTTACATATAGAGGAAAGACAGTAGAAGAACTCAAAAAGATGTCAGTAAAGGAATTCGCAGATTTAGTTCCTGCTAGACAAAGAAGAACTTTGCTTAGGGGAAATACAGACGCACAAAAAGCAATAATGACAAAAATAGATAAGGCAATTGCGAAAGAGTATAAAAAACCAATAAAAACACATGTAAAGGATATGGTAATAATCCCAAAAATGATAGGGCTATCAATTCACATTCATAATGGAAAAGAATTCAAGGAAGTAATGATTACCGAAGAAATGGTTGGTCATTTTCTTGGTGAATTCACTATGACAAGACAATCAATTAAACATAATGCGCCAGGTATTGGTGCTACAAGATCAAGTGCACACCAATCTGTTAAATAAAAATGAATGAGCAAAAACAAGTAAAGGAAAAAGTACAGGAAAAGAAACCTGTTGAAGAGCAAAAAGAACATTTTGCTATAGCGAAGTCTCTTAATTTGCCTATTTCAACAAAACAATCCTATGAAATTGCAAATTTTTTGAGAAACAAGAAATTAAGCAAAGCAAAGCAAATACTCGAACAACTCCTAAACAAGAAAATTGCTATTCCATTCAAAAGATACAACAGAGATACTGGACATAAACCGGGTATGGCTTCTGGAAGATATCCTGAAAAAGCATCAAAGGAATTTTTGATACTATTGAATTCTGTAGAAGCAAATGCAGATAACAAGGGATTAGATAATGAAAACTTAATTATATCAGAATTAAGGTCGACCCAAGGAACACAACAATGGCATTCCGGAAGATTAAGAAGAAGAAGAATGAAAAGAACACATTTATATGTAAAAGTTGAGGAATCAGAAAAATGATCGAAAAAGAAGTAATAAAGAAAAAATTGAAAGAGTTCGAAATAATGGAATATATAGAAAATATAGTGGACAAACCAGGATATGGGTTTACTGAAATCCAAAGAACTCCACTAGGTGAAAAAGTTATAATTCATACTTCAAAACCAGGATTAGTAGTTGGAAGAAAAGGTGCGAGTATAAGAGAATTAACAGAAGTATTAAAGTCCAAGTTTGGTTTTGAAAATCCACAAATAGAGGTTTCTGAGATACAGGATCCAAATTTAAATCCTCATTCAGTAGCAAAGTATGTTACCCATACATTCCAAAGATTTGGTCCAGGAAGATTCAAATTCTTAGGATATAAATTATTAGATGATATTATGAAATCAGGTGCAGTTGGCGCAGAAATAGTGTTAAGTGGAAGGGGAATTCCTTCAACAAGAGCAAAGAGTTGGAGATTTTCAGCAGGACACCTAAAAAAATCAGGAGACATATCAGAAAATCATATGAGAAGAGGTTTCGCAATTGCTCATCTTAAATCTGGAGCAATTGGAGTAAAAGTAAGCATACTAACTCCAGATATAAAATTACCTGATGATATAGATATATATAATCCAGAAGTAGCAGTGGAAGAAGTGACTGAACAGTTGCCTCCAGAAAAAACTATAAAGGATATTAAGGAGAAGGTTGAAAAAGAAACCAAAAAAGCAAAAAAAGATACTAAAAAAGAAAAACCAAAAGTATCTAAAAAGGAAGAAAAAGTTCCAACAGCTAAAGAATTAGCTAAAAAGAAGGAAACCAAAGATGGCAATAATAAAAAAGAATGAACTAATTCAAATGGATGAAAAATCCATGAGTGAGAAAATGAATGAACTTAAGAAAGAATTAGTTAAAATTAATGCTCAAATTTCAATGGGCACTATGCCCGAAAATCCTGGAAAAATAAAAGAAATAAGGAAAACTATTGCCAGGATAAACACAATAAAAAAAATTAAGGAGGGTAAGAACTAAGTATGAGCGATATATGCCCAAAATGTGGACTCCAAAAAGATCTTTGCATATGTGAAACAATAGCACTCGAAGCACAAAAGATCAAAGTTAAGTTAGTAACAAAAAAATACGGAAAAAAAGCAACTTTGATTGAAGGAATCGGGGAAGATGTTAACACAAAAGAAATTGCAAAGAAACTAAAGGGAAAATTTGCATGCGGAGGAAGTCATACAAAAACTTCAATCGAGCTGCAAGGAAACCACATAAAGCACATAAAAAATGAACTGATTAAGTTGGGATTTAATTCAGAATCAATTGAAGTGCAATCAAGGTAAAAAATGCAAAAAAGTTTCAAAGAAGAACTTATTGGCTCACTAGTCGAAATAATAGGTTCGAAAAATGAAACCCTAATAGGGCTTAAAGGAAAGATAATAGACGAAACAAAAAACACGTTAATAATCAAACAAGGAAATAAAATAAAAAAAATAATGAAATCACATGTCATACTTAAAATTGATGGTAAAACAATTGAAGGAAAAAACATCATAAAAAGACCCGAAGATAGGATAAAAAAATGAAAAAACAACAAAAAACAATTGGAATTGAAGTGCCCTCCCCTAAAGAGAAGTGCGAAGATAAGAATTGCCCATTTCATGGAAAACTAAAATTAAGGGGAAGAATATTCAAGGGGAGAGTAGTATCTAAAGATACCCATAAATCTGCAATAATCTATTGGGATAGACAACATTACATTCAAAAATATGAAAGGTATGAGAAAAGGAAATCAAAAATAGCAGTACACAATCCTAAGTGCATTGATGCTCAAGCAGGGGACGAAGTAAAAGTAATAGAAACAAGGCCCCTATCAAAAACAAAACATTTTGTTATAATACAAAGGTTGAAAGATGAAACAAATATCGGCAAGAGTTCCTAAAACAATAGTAAGAGGATCAGTAATAGAAGCTTGTGATAATTCGGGAGCTAAAAAAGTGTATTTGATATCTGTAAAAAGATCTAAAACAAGAAAAGGAAGATATCCTGCAGCAGGAGTTGGAGATTTGATTAATGTTTCAGTAATAAAGGGTACACCAGCAATAAGAAAACAAGTAGTTCCTGCAGTTATTGTAAGGCAAAGAAAGGAATATAGAAGGCCGGACGGAACAAGAATTAAATTTGAAGACAATGCTGTTGTGGTTTGCAAAGATGAAAAAGGCAACCCAAAAGGAACAATTATCAAAGGCCCAATTGCAAAAGAAGTCGCAGAAAGATGGCCAGCAATAGGAAAACTAGCAAAAATTATGGTATAAAATGAAATCAATATTTTCACTAAACTGGAAAAGAAGCAAACAACCAAGGAAGCAACGTAAGTATAGATATAATGCTCCTCTTCACGTTAAAAGGAAATTCATGTCATCTCCACTATCAAAGGAATTGAAAACAAAATACAAAAAAAAGAATATCACAGTGATAAAAGGAGATACAGTAAAGGTTGTGAGGGGACAATTTAAAGGAAAATCCGGAAAGGTATCCAAAGCAAGTTACCAGAAAATCAAAGTTTACATAGAAGGAGTAGAGATGATAAAAAAAGACGGAAATAAAGTACAATATCCAATTCACCCTTCAAATATATTAATCACAACTTTAAAATTAGAAGACAAAAAAAGAATAGCCGCATTGGAGAGAAAATAATATGGGAAAACTTCACTTAAAAAGGATAAACGCGCCAAACACATGGCCAATAGAAAGGAAAACAACTAAATGGATTTCCAGACCAAGACTAGGATCACAATCAATGAATAAGTCATTGTCATTAAATACGATTATAAAAGAAATTCTAAAAATTGTTAAAACTTCTAAGGAAGTAAGGGCAATATTAAACAAAGGGTTAGTAAAAGTTGACGGAAAGGTTAGAAAGGACCCAAACTTCCCAGTTTCAATATTGGATGTAGTTTCAATATTAGATGAAAATTATAGATTATTTATTAATACAAAAAGAAAGTTATTTTTACATAAAGTCAAGAAAACCGATGCTACAATCAAACCAAAAAAGATAATTGGTAAAAAGATTCTTAAGGGAAATAAATTGCAAATAAATTTTATTGATGGAAATAACTTATTATCTAAAGAAGACAAAGTTAAAGTGTCAGACACAATAGTGTATGAAAATGATAAAGAAAAGGATAAATTAAAATTTGAGAAAGGATCACTTATTTACTTAATAGAAGGAAAACAGGTTGGTAAGATTGGAGTAATCAAAGAGGTTCAGCTAAGTAAAGGAACCCAACCAACTAAAATTTTGTTTCAATCAGAAAAAAAAGACTATACTACTCTGAAAGATTTTGCAATAGTAGTTGGTAAAACAAAACCAGTTATAGAGATTCCAAATGAATAAAATGAAAGAAATAAGGATAGAGAAAATCACACTCAATGTAGGAGTTGGAGAAGCAGGAGATAGATTAGAAAAAGCAGCTATCTTGTTAGAAAAACTTACTGGAGTTAAACCAACTCTAACAAAATCGGAAAAAAGAATCCCTGGTTGGGGAGTTAGACCAGGATTAACAATAGGTACAAAATTAACAATTCGTGGAAAAAAAGCAGAAGAATTGCTTAAAGCACTTTTAGCTGCCAAAGAAAATAAACTAAGTGAAAGAAATTTTGATAATCAAGGAAACTTTTCCTTTGGAATTCCAGAGTATATTGAGATTCCCGGAATAGAATATATCCCAGAAGTAGGAATAATTGGACTAGAGGTTGCTGTAACAATGAAGAGGCCCGGGTTCAGAGTGAAAAATAGAAAATATCAAAAAAGAAAAATCCCAACAAGACACAGAATAACAAAAGAAGAGTCAATAGATTTTTCAAAAAAGAATTATAATCTTCAGTTAATTGAGGAGGAAACAGAATGACCACAAGCAACTATAGAAAAGCATTTACGCAATTGGACAAAAAACCAGTAAAGAAAGCAAAATACATTAAACATAACAAGCCGAAGGAAAGATCTTGCGGAGTGGCTTTAAGGGAATGTAGGAGATGTGGAAGAAATAGAGGACACATACAAAAATATGGTCTTGGTTTGTGTAGACAATGTTTTAGAGAAACAGCAAAAAAATTAGGATTTAAAAAATATATTTGAGGTACGAAAAAAAATGTCACTAAACGATCCATTGGCAAACGCACTTTCACATGTAAAAAATTGTGAAAACGTAGCAAAGAACAAATGCATAATTAGGAATTCATCAAATTTAATTAAAGAAGTATTTGAAATTTTAAAACAGAAAGGATTTATTGTGAAATATGTTGAGAAAAAGACACCAAAAGGTAACTTTTTGGAAGTAGAACTAAAAGGAGCAATAAATAATTGTGGAGCAATTAAACCAAGATTTTCTGTAGAAATAGAAGAATACGAAAAATTTGAAAAAAGATATCTTCCAGCAAAAAACTTTGGTATAATCATTGTTTCAACAAATCAAGGATTAATGGAACATGAGAAGGCAATGAAAAAAAACTTGGGTGGAAGATTAATAGCTTACTGTTACTAAAATGGCAAAATTGAATATAAAAGACAAGGTAGTTGTTCCGGAAGGAGTGAAGGTAACGATAGATGGAATAACAGTTAAAGTTGAAGGAAAAGAAGGAAATTTAGAAAGGAGAATGGGGCATCCAATGATTAAAATTTTGCCAAATGAGAAAGAAGTAGAGTTTAGTTTAAAGAATGGAACAAAAAGAGAAAAAATGATGTTAAAAACGTTCAAGGCACACTTGAATAATATGATTATTGGAGTATCTGAGAAATATACTTATAAATTAAAAATATGTTCTGGACACTTTCCAATGAATGTATCTAAAGAATCAGATAAAGTAGTAATAAAAAATTTCCTAGGGGAAAAAGTTCCAAGAACTGCAAAAATAGTGGAAGGCGTGAATGTAGAAATTAATGGTCAGGATATTATTGTAACAGGAAATAATAAAGAAACAACAGGTCAAACCGCAGCAAATATAGAAAAATCAACAAGACTAACAAATAAAGATAGAAGAAGATTTCAAGACGGAATATTTATGACTGAGAAAGCAGGAAGTGAAATATGAAGGAAAAATTAGAGAAAAGGAATGAAAGTAAAAAAAAGAAACCCACTTTTGCTAGACAGGACTCTAATAAATATGCTTTCAAAAGTAAATGGAGAAAACCAAGAGGCCTCCATAATAAAAGAAGATTAAACAAAAAAGGACATCAAAAAAATCCTTCAACCGGATATGGTTCACCAAAAGAAGTAAAATATTTAACAAGGGATGGGCTAAATAGAGTAGTTATTTTCAATAATCAAGATTTAGAAAAGATAAACAAGGAAAAAGACATAATTATATTATCCGCTAAATTAGGAACAAAAAAGAAATTGCAACTTTTAAAAGAAATCCAAAAAACTGGATTAAAAGTTGAAAATATAAAAAATATTGAATCATATATTAAAGAAAAAGAATCAGATTTTGAAAAAAGAAAAAAACAAAAACTAAAGAAGATTTCAGAAAAAGAAAAATCAAAGAAAGAATCCCTAAAGAAAGCAAAAGAAAAAGAGGGAGAAGATGGAGAAGATAAACAGAAGGAGATAAAAGAGGAAGTTCTGTCTGGAAAACAAGAACTAAAAAAAGGAAAGGATATAACTCCAAAGAAGGATACTACTCAAGCAAAAGCTAGTCATCAAGCATCAAGCGTGCCGGGGGCCAAACAATGAAGCTCAGAAATCAAAAAAGAATTGCAGCAACATTATTGAAAGTTGGGAAAACTAGCGTAAGATTTGATCCTGAGAGATTATCAGATATAAAAGAAGCGATTACCAAATTAGACATGAGAGGTTTAATCAAGGATGGGGCAGTAAAAGCAAAACCAACTGGAGCAACATCAAGATCAAGATTAAGGAAAAGATTGATTCAAAAAAGAAAAGGAAGACAAAAAGGCCCAGGAGCAAGAAAAGGTAAAAAAACTGCAAGATTATCTACCAAAGAAGAATGGATGATAAAGGTGAGGGTTCAAAGACAATTTATAAAAGAATTAAAAGCAAAGAAATCAATCTCTATTAAAACATATAGGAGACTATATGGAAAAATAAAAGGAAACTATTTCAGAAGTAGAAACCATATAAAGTTATACTTAAACGAAAATAAATTATTTGAAAATGTCAAGAAATAAAACATTCACGGTTCCTTTCAAAAGGAAAATAAAGGGTAAAACGGATTATAATAAGAGATTGAAGTATCTTAAATCTGGAAAGGTTAGGATTATAGTGAGGTCTTCAAAAAATAGTTTGTTAATACAAGGAATAGATTTTAAAGAAGAAGGAGACAGAATATTATGTTCTACAAAGTCATCAGAACTAAGAAAAATTGGATGGAAATATAATTTAGGCAATCTTCCTTCAGCATACTTAGTTGGTCTTTATTTTGGAAATAAACATGGAGACAAAATAAAGGAGGCAATAGTGGATCTAGGATTGAAATCAATAACAAAAGGGGATAGATTATCTGCCGCAATTAAGGGAATCGCTGATTCTGGCATAAAAATTCCACATTCAGACTCAATCTTCCCAAAAGAAAACAAGATTAATGGTTCAACAATTTCAGAGTATGCAAAATCAATATCATCTAATAAAGAAGCATATGAAAAACAATTTTCAAAATATTTAAAAGATAACGTAAAACCAGAAAACATTGCAGAAGAGTTTGAAAAAACAAAAAAAAGAATACAGGATAAAAAATGGTAAGACCGAAACACACTAGGAAGAGAGAATCTCCAGAGGCAAGAAGGGAAGCAATTTTAGAAAAATGGGTCCCAAAAACAGAATTGGGAAAGAAGGTAAAGGCCGGAGAAATTAAAACGATTGAAGAAGTATTAGATTCTGGTAATAAAATACTTGAAGCGGAGATAGTTGATTCACTTTTGCCTACATTAGAGTATGATCTAATCACAATTGGACAATCAAAAGGTAAGTTTGGTGGAGGAAAGAGAAGTATTTGGAAACAAACTCAGAAAAAAACAAAGGAAGGAAATAAACCAAAATTTGCCACAGTAGCAGTTATTGGAAATAAAGACGGATATGTTGGGTTAGGATATGGTAAAGCCAAAGAAACAGTCCCAGCTAGAGAAAAAGCAATAAGAAATGCTAAATTAAGTATAATGAAAGTAAGAAGGGGCTGTGGTTCCTGGGCATGTGGATGTAGTGAACCCCATTCGATTCCTATAAAGGTTTCTGGGAAGTGTAGTAGCGTACAAGTTGAGCTAATACCTGCTCCAAAAGGAACAAATCTTACAGTCCAAAAAGAATTAAGAAAAATATTGGGTTTAGCGGGATACAAAGACATATATTCAAAAACAAAAGGTCAAACAGGAACAGCATTAAACTTAGTTAAAGCATGTATAAAGGCATTAAATAAATTAAATTCAATGAAAATTAATAAAGAATTTATTAAGGATTCAGGATTGAAAGAAGGAAAATTAAATGAATAAAATTATAATAGTTAGGATATCTGGAAAACAAGGGTTGACAGAAAAGATAAAGTCTACCTTTAAATTATTAAGATTATATAGCAAATATAACTGCATAATTGTTCCAAATAAACCTCAATACCTTGGAATGATAAAGAAAGTTAAGGATTTTATTACTTGGGGAGAAGTAGATGAAAAAACATGTAAGCTTCTACTAGAGAAGAGAGGAAAGCTACCTGGAAATATAAATCTAACAGAATCATATTTAAAAGAAAAAACAAAGCTATCCATAGATGAGTTTATTAAAGAATTCATGCAAGGAAAGAAAGAATTTAAGGACATACCTGGATTAAAATTATTTTTTAGATTACACCCGCCAAGGGGAGGATTTGAGAGAAAAGGTACAAAACAACCATACTCCACAGGAGGGGTTTTAGGTTACAGAAAAGAAAAAATAAATGAACTAGTTCAAAAAATGATTTAAAATGCCAGTTAACAAAAGAAAAAAATCAACAAGGTTTAGAGCAAAAACCACTCACGGATACGGCTCAATGAAAAAAAATAGGGGAGCAGGTAATCGTGGAGGTAGAGGTATGGCCGGAACAGGAAAGAGGGCAGACCAAAAAAAACCAACAATATTAAAAAAATATGGTCCAAGCTATTTTGGAAAACACGGGTTCAATAGGCCTCAGTCTGTAGTAAAAAAAATAAAAGTAATAAATTTAAGTTATATCGAAGAACACGCAGAGAAAAAAGGTTCTGAATATGTTTTTGATGCATCAAATTATGATAAGGTTTTAGGAACAGGGAAATTAACTAAAAAAATTAAAATCACATCAAATTCTTTTTCACAATCATCTCTTGAAAAAATAAAGAAAGCTGGCGGAGAAGCTATAATATGTTAAAAAACATTCTAAACAATCTCCCAGAAGTTAAAGCTCCATCAAAAAAAAAGCTGGGATTCAAGGAAAAGTTAAAATGGACATTAATAATGTTAGTATCTTTTTTTGTTTTATCTATGATTCCTTTATTCGGACTAGGTCAAAATGCGTTAGCTCAATTTGAACAACTATCTATAATTTTGGGTGCAAATTTTGGATCTATTATGTCTCTAGGAATTGGACCTATTGTAACAGCATCCATTGTGTTGCAGCTATTAACGGGTTCAGGAATATTAAATTTAGATTTAACTACAGCCGAAGGAAAAAAGTTTTTTCAAGGATTACAAAAGTTATTGGCAATTTTCTTTATAATTTTCGAAGCATTCATTTATGTTTTTATGGGAGGTCTTGCTCCAGAAGCAGGATTAGTACCTGCAACCTATTTAACAATGCAATTTATACTGGTATTTCAACTATTCTTAGGCGGAATGTTAGTATTATTCATGGATGAGGTTGTAAGTAAATGGGGTTTCGGTTCAGGAGTTTCATTGTTTATTGCGGCAGGAGTCTCACAACAGATATTTATTAGAGCATTTTCTCCATTGACAAGTGGAGGACAATTCGCATTAGGGTCTGGACTTCCACCAGTAGGTGCGGTTTGGGTTTTCCTAAAATCATTATCAAACGCAGATTTTTTAGGGGCGGCATTGCCTTTATTTGCAATAATATTCACTTTTTTGGTTTTTGCTTTGTCAGTATATGCCCAAGCAATGAAGGTAGATATCCCTCTCTCTTTTGGTAGAGTTAGAGGACACGGAATAAGATGGCCTTTAAGATTCATGTATACTTCAAATATTCCTGTTATTTTAGTGGCAGCATTAATCGCTAACATACAACTTTGGGCAAGATTACTACAAAATAGAGTTGCAGAGACAGGGGTTATGTCTTGGATTTCACAACATATTTTAGGGCAATTTTCAGGAAGCTCTCCAAAATCAGGATTAGTTTTTTGGACACACTCGCCAAATATTGTCGGAAGTACAATCCAATGGTTTGCAGGTTCACCGTTTAATTCAATAGAATTATTACAAGCACTAACTTACATACTTTTCATGATGGGAGGAGCAGTATTATTCTCTGTTTTTTGGGTACAGACTTCTGGAATGGATGCCAAATCACAAGCAAAACAAATAATGGCCTCTGGTTTACAAATTCCAGGATTTAGAAGAGACGAAAGAGTCTTAGAAAAAATACTAAAGAGATATATTACTCCATTAACAATAATGGGAGGATTGGCAGTTGGATTATTGGCAGCAATTGCAGATTTATCTGGCGCACTATCTAGAGGTACTGGAATATTACTTACGGTTATGATTATTTACAAATTATATGAAGAAATAGCGGAACAGCATATGATGGACATGAATCCCGCACTAAGGAAAATGATGGGGGGACAATAAGGTTTAAAAACAAACCAATATAGATTAAAGTAAGATGGTATTCGATTCATTTTTCAATTCAATTTTTGGATGGGCAATAGAAATTTCCCCATTAGTTGGGATAATTGTGGTGTCTTTCGTAATGACACTTGTAGCAACTTTAATTCATAAGTTTATGACAGATCAAAAACTATTGAAAAATATTAAAGAAGAAATGAAACAAATTAGAAAAGAGATAAAAGAAGCAGCTCAAGATCCTACAAAGATGGCCGAGTTAAACAAAAAATCAATGGAAAAATCAATGACGCAAATGAAACACACACTAAAACCAATACTAATAACAATGATTGTCTTTTTTATATTATTTAGTTGGCTTAGAGCAACCTATGATCCATTAGAAGTTTCTTTATGGTTTATACATAGCTGGTTTTGGGTTTACTTTGTGTTTGCAATAATATCGAGCATAATTTTAAGAAAAATACTTAAGGTACATTAAAATGGTTCAAGGAAAAGAAAAATCAAGATCAAAGAGAAGAGTATATGTGAAAACTCCTGGGGGGAAACTAAAAAAACATTACAGAATAAGAAAACCCTCTCAACTTACTTGCGCAGAGTGTGGAAAAAAATTACTAGGGATACCAAGATTAATTCCTTCTAAATTCAGATCTTTGCCAAAAACGAAGAAGAGAGCTTCACGACCCTACTCAAACTTATGCAGTAAATGTATGAGAAAAAAATTATTGTCAAAAATATAACTCCAATGATTGAAATGAAGTTTTTTGGCGACAAAAAATAGGATTAACCTCGGAGGTTATGAAAAATGATAGAAATAGGAAGAGTATGTATAAAAATTGCCGGCAGAGATGCTGGAAATACAGCAATTGTAGTAGAAGTAATAGATGATAAATATGTTCTTATTGATGGAAATGTTAGAAGAAGGAAATGTAACATATCCCATTTAGAACCAATAGATGATGTTCTTAAAATAAAGAAAGGAGCATCTACAGCAGATATAAGAAAAGCAATGACTGTAGCAAAAATTAAAATTATTGAAAAGAAAAAAATAAAAAAATCACCAAAGAAAAAAATAGAAGAAAAAAAGAAGGTTAAGAAAGATGGAACAAAATAAAGAAGATGCATCAAAGATGTTGGAATACCAGCTTCTTAATCAGCAATTTGGTCAGTTACAACAACAATTACAATCGTTAAATCACCAACTTGAAGAATTAGAACTTCTTGGTTCAGATTTATCTGAATTAAAAGATCAAAAAGAAGCAAAAACATTCAGTTCATTAGGTGGAGGAATATTTATTGAAACAGAGATAAAAAAATCAGATTCAGTTTTATTAAGTGTTGGTTCAAACGTTCTAGTAAAAAAGAATAAAGAAGATGCAATAAGAATTATAGGGAAACAAAAGGAAGACTTAAACAGAATAAAGGCACAATTAGAAAATGAAGTGAGTAAATTTAATTCACATTTAGCTTCTTTAAAATAAAAATCATTTTAAACTAACTCCCTTTCTCTCTTTTTATGCACGCCTTAGAATATTATGCTAGGAAAGAGATTCAAAAAACATTAGTAGATTCAGCCATAAATAGAGAAGTAGCAGTTAGAATTGGAGACAGAGGATTTGGAAAAAGACCAGATACCTTAAATTATGAGTCAGATGTTCTAGAATTAGCAAAACAAGGAGCTACATCTTTTCACATTTCTGAAGAGCACTGGCAAAATCCAAGAAATTTAACTCCAGGTATGACAAAAAAACAATTAGATGAACTAAGAACTGGATGGGATTTTATTCTAGATATCGATAGCCCAGAATTAGAAAATTCCAAACTAATCACTCATTTTTTAGTTCAAGCACTAAAATTTCATAATATAAAGAATGTTTCAGTTAAATTCTCAGGAAACAAGGGATTCCATATAGGAGTTCCATTCAAATCGTTTCCAAAAACGTTCAATGAGGAAAAAACAAAAAGTCTTTTTCCAGATTCAGCCAGAATAATGGCAGAATATTTGACAGATATGATTAGAGAGCACCTTTCTGAAAAAATAAAAGGAGGAAACATTGATGAAATTTTGAAAGTAGATACAGTATTGATCTCCTCTAGACATTTATATCGGGCCCCATATTCTTTACACGAGAAATCTGGGCTAGTTTCTATTCCAATAGATCCAGAAAGAGTGTTGGAATTTGATAAAAAAGAGGCCATTCCAGAGAATGTAACTCCCAAACTTAATTTTTTAGACGGTTTTAATGAAAATGATGCATTTCAGCTTTTGAAAAGTGCTAACGAGTGGAATAGTGAGATAAACATAAGAAAGAAAGCATTTGAAGAAGAAAAAAAAGAAGAAGTAAGAGAGTATGATGAGATATCAGAAAAGATCCCAGAGGAATTCTTTCCAGATGAAATAAAATTAGGTTTGAAGGGATTAGAAGACGGGAAAAAAAGGTTTCTATTTATCTTAATTAATTTCTTGAAATCTGTTGGTTGGCCACACGATGATTTAAGTAAAAAAGTAAAGGAATGGAATCAGAACAATCCAACACCACTAAAAGAAGGATATATCATATCTCAATTATTATGGCATAAAAGACAAAAAGAGAAGATATTGCCCCCAAATTACTCAAATAAAGACTATTATAGTGATTTAGGACTAAATCCAAGAGAAAATGTACAGAGAAAATTTAAGAATCCAGTTACATACACACTAAAAATGTATAGATTAAAACATAAAAAGAAGAAATAATAACATTTATAAATCACCCAAAACAGGCTATTTTAAGATGGGAAAAGTAAAGACCACACAGATTAAACGAGCGAGTCATAAGATACTTAGATATCATCCTGATAAGTTTAAGAAAACCTTTGAGGAGAATAAAAAGTTACTCCCAGAAGTAGCAGAAATTAGATCCAAAAAGCTTAGGAATATAATTGCAGGATATATCACTAGATTAGTTAAGAAAGAGTTATAATCTTACTCCAGTAAGAAAAACAACAGGAGGCGCATAAAATGGCAGAAACGAAGAAAGATGACCATACTGTTTTAGTTGGTGGAAAACCATTCATGAATTATGTAACTGGGGTTGTTATGCAATTCACGACTCAAAATGCAGCTGAAGTAGTAATTAAAGCAAGAGGAAAATTTATTTCTAGAGCAGTCGATATCGCAGAAGTTACAACAAAAAGATTCTTAGAAAATACTGTATCAACAAAGAATATAAAAATAGATTCTGAAGAATTTGAGAATAAAGAAGGAAAGCAAGTCAGAGTTTCAACAATTGAGATTTCTCTTGGAAAGAATTAATTTCTTTTCAATTTTTATTATAAAAAACTTTAAAAACAAAGATTTCTAGGATTATATTAAAAAGAGGAATATACATGGAGTTATCCCCACTTATAGAACTATTAAGCGGAAATATAATTATGGAAATAGCCGT
The DNA here is from genome assembly GCA_964471565.1 of Candidatus Woesearchaeota archaeon. Taxonomy (GTDB): domain Archaea; phylum Nanobdellota; class Nanobdellia; order SCGC-AAA011-G17; family PNOQ01; genus JABIBT01. Next base: position 16,990 of record CAYYFK010000011.1, read on the forward strand.
AGTTATAATTTTAGCGACAATTTTATCTTTTTTTGTTAGATTATTTAAACAACCACTAATCCCCGCATACATAATAACCGGGTTGCTTCTTGGACCAATTGGTTTAGGTCTAATAAAAGATCCAGTGGCGGTTAGAACATTATCTGAGTTGGGAATTTCTTTTTTACTTTTTATTGTAGGTTTAGAAATTAATTTATCAAAACTAAAGACAGTTGGGCCAGCCGCAATTTTAGGAGGGGCTCTGCAGATTATAGTTGTTTACATAATTGGATTTTATACAGCCCTTGCATTGGGACTAGGTCAATTCGAAGCAATCATCTTAGGACTAGTATTGACTTTTTCTAGTACGATGATTGTAATTAAATTATTATCTGACTCAGAACAAATTGATACATTGCATGGAAGAATAGTATTGGGGATATTATTAGTTCAAGATATTGCAGTGTTCCTTGCTATACCTCTCCTTGCAACACTAAGTAACTTCTCAATATTATTGGTCTTAACAATTATTTTGAAAGCATTTTCATTATTTTTAATAGCATATCTTTTAGGAAAATATATTTTTCCAGGACTATTTAATTTTGCAGCAAAATCTCAAGAATTATTATTTATGTCTTCGATCACAGTATTATTCATTTTTACTATTTTAGCACATTTATTGGAATTCTCAATAGTAATTGGTGCATTCGTAGCAGGGTTGTCTTTAGCCAATTTGCCCTATCATCATGATATAAAAGGCAGAGTTAATCCATTAAAGAGTTTCTTTGCGACCCTTTTCTTTGTATCATTAGGAATGCAACTAACATTAGTTCCAATGAATTTTCTTAAAAATATCTTGATTTTCTTCTTGATTGTAATCTTCGCAAAACCACTTATAATTTATATAATTACTACAATGTTCGGTTATGAGAAACGAACAGCATTCTTAGCTGGACTAAACTTAGGTCAAATATCAGAATTCTCTTTAATTATTGTTACATTGCCTTATGTATTTAATTTAATTTCCCAAGAGTTTTTTTCTTCAGTAATATTTTTAGCCATAATCACTATGATATTAACATCATATACTGTAGAGTTCCAAAACGGGATTTATAATTTCTTTTTACCTATTCTGAAATTATTTGAAAAATTATCTCCAGTAAAACTAAAACATGAATTAGAATATAAACCAAGAGAAAAAAGAATAGATACAATTTTAATAGGTTCTCATAGAATGGGTTCAATTTTTCTGAGTAGCTTAACAAAATTTAAGAAAAATGTTTTAGTTATAGATAATAATCCTGAAATTGTAAAAAGTTTAATTAAAAGAAAAGTTTCTTGTGTATATGGAGATGTAAGAAACAAAGAGGTGTTAGACAGTATAAAGTTTAGAAAAATTAAAACAATTATTTCTACTGTTCCACACGGAGAAGAGAATCTATTTTTGATAGATTACGCAAAATCTAAGAATCCAAAGATAAACATTTTTGTAACTGCCAATCATTTTCACGAAGCAAGAAAAATGTATAGGTCTGGGGCAGACTATGTTATTCTCCCACATTTACTAACTGGAGAGAAGGTTTCTCTAATCCTTAAGAAAGCCTTCAAAGATAGAAAGTATCTGAAAGGATTAACAAAAAAACACCACAAGCTTCTTGGTTTAGATGAAAGTCTAATTAATAAATTTTAAATGGCGCCACCCGGATTTGAACCGGGGATCTTCGCCGCATGAGAGCGACGCATTAGCCAGACTATGCTATGGCGCCATAGAAAAAGAACAAAAATTTATTTTAAAAGGTTTGCGGTTATGTATTAAATCAGAGGAAAGGCTTATAAACAAAATTTCTACAAAAAAGAAGCAAAAATGACAAAAATATCTAATATTTGTAAATATGATCAAGAAGGAAGATCTTGTCAGTATAGTGAACAGGGAGAGGTTGAAATTAATAATCTTCAAGATATAGCCTTAAGTAATTCTCCATTGCCTGGAGAGATTCCTAACTTAAATAATATAGATATCTCTGGAAGGATTATCCCATTGAATGGAAAAGTTGGAGGAGATCATATAATTTATATTGATTTTAATAGAAGGTATAATTTAGATTATAAAATCGATCAGGCCTCTAGTGAAACAGTAAAAGAAAATCTTCAAGGTTTAAAAACAAAGGGAGGAGTTCTAATATCTGATGTGGCAGGACACAATATGTCGGATTCTTTCCTTACAGGTAATTTACATAACTCATTTTTATTGGGGTTATTATACGAATTAGAAAGACATGGAGAAGTAACTACAGACCTGTTTGAGAAACTAAACACGCGATTTTATAACTCATCTTTAGTTAAGTCAAGCTTCCAAAAATTTATTGCAATGATATACGGGGAAGTTTCAGAAGAAGGAAAATTTAGATTTATTTCTGCAGCCCAACCAACACCAATAGTCTTTTCAAACAAAGAGGACAAGATAAAAAGTTTTGAGGGGGTTTTTCTAAATAACTCTCCCCCACTAGGACTATTTCCTTCAGAGGTAAGCGTAGAAGAGATACAACGGGGCAGGCCACTAATATTAAAGGATAGCTATAAAATAAATCAAATTGATTTAGAAGAAAGAGGAGATATAATTTTATTACATTCAGACGGACTATCAGATCATAATATAAAAGGAAGGGACTATGTTCCAGAAAGATTAGAATCTCTACTTCAAGAAACAAAAGAGCTTTCTGCAGAAGAGATTTCAGTAAAATTAAAAAAAGACTTATTGGAGTTTGCAGAACCAAGTGATGATATAAGTTATATTGTATTAAAAAAAGTTTAAATAAATTTTTTTATTTTCTTCATAAATGCATCACTTTGCTTTTCAGTTATATTATGGGCCCTTTTCCACTCAGGAACATGCCCATCCCCATTATATCTTGGGACTAAATGAAAATGTACATGGGGAACAAGTTGTCCAGCCACTTTATTATTATTTTGTAGAACGTTCATACCATCAGATAACTTCATTATTCCATTACTCACTTTGACAATGGCCTTAGATAGTTTTGCAAGATCTCCTGAAGACATCTGGTCAATAGTCTCAGTGTGTTTTTTTGGAACAACTAAAGTATGGCCAACATTTAATGGCTCCGCATCTAAAAAAGCAAGAGAATATTTATCTTCATATACTACCTTACAGGGTATCTTTCCAGAGATTAATTTACAAAATATACAATCTTTCATATTAGTTCAGCCTCCTTTAGATATTCTATAAACTTTTCCTTAAATATAATGTTTTCCATTTCCTCCATATCTTTTGGATTAATCCAGATAAATTCAGAATGTTCAGGAGATAACACCACTTTTTGACTATCTATCTCCACAATATAAACATCCGCCTATCCAACAATATCTCCTGATTTCCAATTCCATGGAGTCAATTTTTTAACTATTTTCCCACTTTGTCCAGTTTCTTCAAAAATCTCTCTCAATATTTCAATATCAGGCTTTTCATCTAAATCAATCTTTCCACCAGGAGCTTCCCACTGCCCAATATTACTATCGATCAGATCATTAGATTTCTTTAATAATAATAGTTTCCTGTCATTAATTACCAGTGCTTTAACGATAAGTATTTTTTCATTTTTTTATGGACCTGCCGAGAATCGAACTCGGATCTCAAGACTGCCAGCCTCGTGTGATACCACTACACTACAGGCCCATACTAAGAACAATGAGAAATGATTTTTAAAACTAACTATGCAAATAAATTTATATTTGATTTCTTTATATTTATTTTATTAAAGAAATTTTTAAACA
>CAYYFK010000012.1:0-20071 GCA_964471565.1 Candidatus Woesearchaeota archaeon
AGTTGAATGGTTTATATAATTTTCTTTTGAAAAGTTTTAAATAGTTTTGAAATTAAGATTAGTTATGGCTAAGAAAAAGAACATAGTAATCCCGAAGAAAGCTATGTTGGGGATTGCGCCGGCTATTGCGATTGCAGCAATATTATTATATAAGCGTCAGCCTGGGCCGTTACTTTTGTTTTTTATTGGGATTTTTTTAGGGATATTAATTTGGAGAGGTTTGATAAAGAGTTGAGGAAAGATTGGAATCCTTCTGGTAGGGATTTTAAGATTATTAAAGGTCGTTTGAGGAGTAAGTTGAGAGAGAAGTCTGATTATTATAGATATTATAAAGAGAGGAAAAGTTTGAAGTTTTTTTTGAATTTACTTAAGTAGTCTATAGTTAGATGTTGCTATTAATCCTAGCCCGATTATTAGGATAACCGTATGGCTTACTTGATAACTTCCAAAAAATGTCCAGGCGGCGGATCCAAGGGCCAGTATCAGCCCGATGTAAAACTTTGTTTTGTCTTTTTCCATGTTTTTGAGTCAAAAACAATCTTTAAAAGTATTGTGGTTACTCTAAAATTATGGCAAAATTTGTTTTGAGTAAGAGCAAAGTAATGGAACAGTTAGAGATAGTTAAAGAGTTAGCTGATGAGGTTTCGTATTCATTTAAGTCAAATCCGGAAGTTGGGAAATTACTTCAGGACAAGTGTTTTTTGAGCATTCATTCAGAAAATAATTTGAAATTGGTTAACTCTAAGAATGTTTGGTTTTTTTTGCAAGGGAATAAGGAAATTCCAGAGGAAGTTGATAGTTTTGTTGTTGACAATATTAATGATTTAAATTTGTTATTAAAGGAAGATAGGGAGATTAATTTACTTTTAAGATTGAGGCTAAGAGAACATACAATTCACACTGGGAAGCATTTTGTCTTTGGTTTTTCATCTAAAGAAGTGAATAAATTATTAAAAGAATTAAAAGAAAATAAAAATATAAAAAAATTAGGAATTCATTTTCATAGGAAGACTCAGAATGTTTCAGAATGGAATTTAGTAGAAGAATTAAAAGATTCTATTGAAGACTTCTCTTTATTAGATTTTGTTAATATTGGCGGGGGAATTCCAGCTGAATATAAAAATTTTAGGAAGGAAGTAAGTGAACATATTTTTAAAAAAATAAAAGAACTAAGGGAATTTTTGAATTCTAAGGATATTAGGATGATAATTGAGCCGGGCAGGTTTATTGCGGCTTCTTCAATAAAACTAGAATGTAATGTTGTTAATGTTTATGATAATAATGTTATTGTGGATTGTTCTGTTTATAATTCGGCTATGGATACTTTTGTGGCGAATATTAGATTATTAGTTGAAGGTGAATTAGATTCTGGAAAGTATTGCTATACAATTAAAGGAATAACTCCGGATTCTTTAGATATTTTTAGATATAAAGTTTATTTTGATAAAGAAGTAAAAGTTGGAGATAAGATTATTTTTTTGAATGCTGGCGCTTATAATTTTTCTAGTGGATATTTTAATTTAGGTAGATTAGAGACTAATATTGAATAGTTTTTGACAGCTTGTCACGTACGCGGAGAAGATATATAAATGAATTCTACTATTTTATTATATGAAATTAAATGAAAACCTATGCATTCTGGCAGGCATTCATGCCGCAGATGGCCACCTGTCTCCTAGGGGAGCTTTTTGTATAAGAGACGAAGATAGAAATAAATTAATCCTTCTTGCAGAAATTATTAGGAAAGAATTTGGTTTTTCACCAAAAATCTCAAAAACCAACAATGAAAATAGTTATGGTTCTCAATTTATGAAAAAAGAATTTTATACTTTCCTTGGAAAAAATCTTGGTTTTCCCCTTGGACCAAAAACAATTAATGTTGATATTCCGGATAGTATAAAAGGTAATGAAGAATTTGAAACTGCTTTTGTTAAGGGGGCCATGACTTTTGAGTCATCTGTTAATATAAATAAAAGCATTACCTTTAGTGTTATAAGCAAAAAATTTAGAGATGGTGTTGCTAATTTACTCTCCAATAAGGGAGTTCTTATAAAAAAATCAAAACTAAATAAATCTGGGAATAGAAAGTTGCAATATGTACTAAGAACTTCTGAAAATATTAATTCAAAAGAGCTTGAAGGATGGTTAGATTATTATATTAAGGGTAGTGAAAAATGGTTCAAAATTTTGGAGCTGGCTTGTGGTTTTTTTTGGAAAAATAAAAAATATGGAAGAAGGAATAAAATCTTTTGAATTAACTTACTCTAAAGGGAGACTTATCAAAATTTCAGATTTAATTAAAATTGTAGAAAAATTAAAACAAACAGATGCTATTTATCTTTGTAATCTATTAAATATTGGAAAAACCACCCTCACTAAATATCTTAGGGTTTTAAGAGAATGCAATATAATAAAGAATAAAACAAGTAACCTTAATATAAAAAATATATCGGATAGGGCACATTTAACTTTAGATAATCCATTCAGAGAATGCCTTTTTAATAGTATTAATAGGTTTTTTGGTCATGATGCAAAGGTTTGTAGATTTCTGGGAATAAATGACTTTGTTTATTGCCGATGGAGAAGTGGGGATAGAGGAATACCAAAGAATAAATTAATTATTTTGTTAAAATTAGGTAAATATTATAAAAAGACAAATTTAAATATTAGAAGGACGGATAGAAAGATAATTGAGTTTAATAATAACTTAACTGAATGGAGAGTTCCTTGGAGACCGTGGATAAATAATATTGAACTTGATGATCTAAACTATGGTGTAAAAAAGTGGATTACAAAAAATTAAAATTTAAATGTGGTCTAGAAATCCACCGGCAAATTGAATCACATAAACTTTTTTGTTCTTGTCCTAGCATTTTAATGGATGAGAATTCAGATGTTTTAATAAAAAGAAAGCTAAGATCTTCAGAAGGTGAATCTGGAAAGAAAGATATTGCTGCAGATTATGAAACTAGTAAAGGTAAAGAATTTATTTATGAAGGTTACAAAGACACTACTTGTTCTGTAGAATATGATGAAGAGCCACCACATGATATGAATGAGGATGCTTTAGATATAGTATTACAAGTCTGTTTATTATTAAAATGTAAATTAGTTGATGAGATTCAAGTTATGAGAAAATTTGTTGTTGATGGTTCAAACACTTCAGGTTTTCAGAGAACTGCTTTAGTTGGTTATGATGGTTATTTAGAAACTAGTAAAGGAAAAGTTAGAATTGCTTCTGTTGCTGTTGAAGAAGATGCTGCAAGAAGGATTAAGGAAGATAAAGGCTCTGTTACTTTTAGATTAGATAGGTTAGGAATTCCTTTGATTGAAATTGCTACTGAGCCGGATATTAAAGATCCTGAACATGCTAAGGAAACGGCAGAAAAATTGGGGATGATTCTAAAAAGCACTGGAAGATTCAAATCTGGGATAGGAACTATTAGGCAGGATGTTAATGTTTCTATTAAAAATGGAAATAGGGTTGAAATAAAAGGTTTTCAAGATTTGAGAAGCATGGTTAAGATTATTGATGGTGAAGTTAAAAGACAATCAAAAGGAAATGTAAAGAATGAAGTTAGGAAGGCTGAACAAGATTATAGTACTTCGTTTTTGAGACCAATGCCTGGGGCTGCCAGAATGTATCCAGAAACGGATATTAAACCTATATTAGTTGATAAAAAATTGTTAAAATCTATTGAACTTCCTGAACTATTAGATGAAAAAGTTTTGAAGTATGAAAAACAAGGTGTTAACCCAGATTTAGCAAGAATTTTAGTTAAGGATGGAATCTTTTTGGATGAGTTTGAATATAATTTAGATAAGAATTTGATTGCCTCTGTTTTAGTTGGTATGCCAAAGGATATTAAAAGTAGACTTGGATTAGATTATCACTTTACTTCAGATGATTTTGTTTTAGTTTTAGAAAATCTAGATAATGGAAATTTAAACAAAGAAAGCGCATTTGAGGTTTTAACAGAAATTGCTCAAGAGAAGAAAATTAACATAGCCAAATATAAACAAGTTGATTTTAAAGATTTAGAAAAAGACATTAAAGGCATTGTTGAGAAGAATAAGAATTTGATAAAAGAAAAAGGAGAAAGAAGTATCAATATTTTTATGGGCGAATTAATGAAGAAATTTAGGGGCAAGGTAAATAGTCAACAGTTATATGAAAGATTAAAACAAGAGATAGAAACCATCTTGTCATCTTGACACGCACGGGCGTAAGCTATTTATAAAGAAAAATCTACTTTTATTTATGGCAAGAGATTATGTGATATTAACTAATGAGGGCAGGAATTTTCTTAAAAACTTAAGAGTAGGAAAAGAATTTTCTCAGAATTGCTTGGCAAAGCAGTTGGGGATAAATCAAGTAAGTATTTTTGATTGGGAATCCGGTAGATATAATCCCACTATTGAAAAATTGAGGAAATTGTTAAGATATTTTAAAGTTGATGTGGGCTCTTTTTTGGAAAATGGATGTTTAGTTGAAAGGATTGAATATAGATTTAAGAAGATTGAAAAAAAAGCTAGAATGAAGGTTAAATTTCATCCTAGTATTGAAAAACAAATAATTTTAACAGAAAGTGGCAGAAAATATATTAAAACAAAAAGAAAATGTATCGGATCTCAGAATGCCGTATCAGTGATTTGTAATTTTGATCAGTCTGTTATATCCTTGTGGGAAACTGGCATTACTTCTCCGACAATAAGTAGGTTTAAGATCTATCTGGATGTCATTAGAATAAACTATAATGGCTTTGTTAATAATAATAAATTTGTCAGTAAAGTTTCAGAACCATTTATTGGTAGGATGATTTCAAAAAGTGCTGACTCTCGTAGAAAAAAGATTAAATCTCAAGAAAATATGAATAAACATAAGGCCTATATTATGGGAGTTTTGGGCCCTGGAGATGGTTATGTTGGATTAGATGAAATAGAACTGGCTGTTACTGATAAAGACTTTGCTGAGAGGTTTTTATATTATATCAAAATTAATTATGGAGTTAGGCAATCAATAAAAACAATTTATCCTAAAAATAAGAGGCACAATACCCAATATAAAGTTAGGATTCATGCTGTAAATATCGTGGAAGATCTTAATAATTATAAAGTTTCTTACAAAGAAAAGATATGGGGTGTTCCAAAGAAGATAGATAATTCTAATGAACTAATAAAAGCGATGTATCTAAAGGGAGTTTATGACTCTCAGGCGCACGTTAATGTGAAAAAATATGGAATAATAATGGTGATTCTTAATATAAATGGGCTTCGTAAGTTAAGAAAATTATTAAATGATTTGGGAATCAAATCTACACTTCTGGAGAATAATTCTTCTTTGAATATATATGGAAAAAGAAATTTGGAATTGTATAATAACAAAATTGGTTTTGAAATCAAAAGGAAAAAGATAGCACTAAATAGGTTATTAAAAAATTATAAGTAAATTGTTTCTGAGTTGATTAGGAAATATTTATAAACCAGAATAATAAATTATTAGTATGGCAAGAAAAGTTGATTGGACATTGACTATTATTATGTCTGTTATTTTTGGAAGTCTTGGAGTTGACCGATTTATTATGGGAAAGATTGGAACTGGTCTATTAAAGCTGGTCACCTTTGGTGGCTTTGGTATTTGGCGGTTAGTAGATGTTATCTTAATTGCAACTAAGTACAATTTCAAAGATGTTAAATGGACGTAATTTGAAAAATGAATAGAATGAAACTGGATTATTTTATAGATCTGGGATTGTTTATATCCTTCTTATTAGTTTTTGTTACGGGAATTATTAAGTTTCGTGGTTGGGGGCTATATGCTCGTTTTGGTTTTCCAAATATAAGTCTGATTCATGATTGGTCTGGTGTAGTAATGGGTGTACTTGTTTTAGTGCATTTGGCTTTACACTGGGATTGGATTTGTTGCACCACAAAGAGTTTTTTTGAGAAAAAAGAAGAAACTTGTGATAAAGAGTTAAAGAAGTGAGTTATGCAGTTGGTTTTGTCATTCTAACGTTTTTTATTAATAGTGGAGCTAAATTACAAGGTATTGAAGCTTCCCAAGAAGTGATTTGTTCTTTATCTTTTCCAAACTTTTCAATGTTTTTTAACATATTAAGAACGTTTTCAGAAACTCTTAGGTTTTTTATTGGTTTATCAATTTCGCCGTTTTTAATCATGAACATTCCATCTCTAGGTATTGTTGAAAAGTCTCCAGTAGAATAATTTTGGAAACGGGTATACCACACGTTCGAAACGTATATCCCCTTATCAATATTAAACGGATTTCCCTCTTTCCCTTCTAGGATTAAATTTGTTGGTGAAGGAGAAATAATTCCTGCATTTCCTGTTGATTTTGTTTTGTATCTAATAGCAGAAGAGTTGTTGTGTAAATAAGTTTTCAGAACTCCATCTTTAACTACCTCTGTTCTTTGTGTTGGATGTCCTTCATCATCAAAAGGAGAAGAACCTACTCCATTATTCAAAGTTCCATCGTCAATTAGATTAAAGTTTCCTAGGTTTTTATTTAATTGATCATGTAAAAAGGACATTCCAGATTCTACACTAAATATGGATGCTGCGTCTCCAATGTTGTCTAAGATTGAAGCAAATGCTAAAGGAGAAAAGACTACATCATAATCTCCTGGTTTTCCTTCTTCTGGATTTAGGGCTTGTTTTGCTATTTCCCCAGCTTCTTCTCCACACTTTTCAAAGTTGAATTTTTTTAAAGATGAAGATGTTATTGTTTTATGTCCAGATGCTTCTTTTGTTGCAAATGCTCTTAAAGATAAATATAGTGAAGAAGATTTGGCTTCTTGTTCAATTCCCGTTGAAGTTAGAATTGAAACTTTACCTGTTGCGCTTTGGAAGGTTCCAGCGGTTCTTTTTGCATTTTCTAGAGCTGCGTTTATTGAAGCATCTACAATCTCTACTGAATCACAATCACTTATTTTAGAATCGTAGCAATTTTCTATTTTTGGATATTTGAATCCGTTTTCAGGAATTGTTACATAAGATTTGTTTTTTTGTGAAGTTTTTAAAAATTCAATTATTTTTTGTACTGTATTATTTATTGATTTATCATCAAATTCTTTTAGAGAAGTAGATACTAATTTTTTATCTTTCGCTGTAAAGATATTGATTGATTGTGTTGTTTCTAAACCAGTTTTTACTATTTTATTATTTACAAATTTAATCATAGACTCATCTATCTCTGATTTTGTTAGAACTACATCTTCTGCTCCTTTTTCTAATAATCTTTTTCTTAGTGAGTAAAGTGTTTCCATTGTTTTTTAAGGTTAGAATATGTTATTTAAAGATTTTCTTTTGAGTAATAACTAATTGGAATGCCTTTACTTTCTGCATAGGCAATCTCTCTTTGGGTACTTTCGCCAATATATTCATTTACATCAATAACATAAACTCTATCTGCCATATCAATTTTCCTTAAATGTATTTCATCAAGCATTGTTTTTTGTTCCACGCTTAATCCTTCTGAATCGGCATGACCAAACAACCCTACAGAAATAACAATTTTTCCTTCTAATGAAAGTCTTTTCTGAACTTCAAGAAACTGTTTTTTGAATTTTGTACTCCCACAAAGAGTTATTTTCTCAAATTCATTTTCCATCTTACTAAAAGTCCTCCAATTTTTTCTGTCCAAAACAAATATCATAAAAATCGCATTGTCCGGTAGACCACTTACATAGGGGAGAAGTTTTCATTGGATAATCTTGAATATCTTCTGAAATTGTATTCTCTTGTATTAACGAGCATTCTTTTTTTGCTAATTCTATTAATTCTTCATCCACTTTTAGGTATTTCAAACCGTGCCTTAAAAAGTCAACTCCCACTATATTTGGATGTTTTCCATATTTCTCATAATAAAGTAAGGCATAAATCGCTAGTTGTAACCTATACTCGTTTGATATCACATCTTTTTTTGAAGATTTATAATCTATTAAAGAAATTTCTCCTTCAATGTTGTGAACTGCGTCTATGAAACCTTGTACCTTGTGTTCATCTGATTTAAAGTAAACTTCTGTTTCTGGTTTTAATAAGTTAAATGCTTCATCAAAAGTTAGATGTTTGTTTTGTTTTAGTTGTATTCTATTTAGCAAAGATTCAAACCAGGAATTCACCATTTCTTGAGATTCTTCATAGTAAAATTCTAGTTTATGTTGCCCGAGTCCTAATTCTATCAATTCATTTCTTGCATTTGCCCATTTCTCTTTGAACATGCTTTGGAGCAGAACATTTAGTTCAAACTCTTTGTGTTCTCCGTCTATTGTAGAGATATCTATTTTGAAAAAATCTTCCAAAACAGAGTGAACTATCTTTCCTCTTATTAAATGGATAGAAGCAACTGTTGGTAATTTTAGAATATAGTTATAATAATACTTTCTTGGACATTGTTTATATGTATTTATTGAACTTGGAGATTGTATTCTTTGTGCCATTCTAGAAAAAGAGAGGTTTGTTTTAAAAGTATTATCTAAGTGGAGAATATAGTTTAGAAAGGTTTTTAAATCAAAAAATCAAAGTTTATCTTATAGGTGATTTAATGCCAAGAAGAAGATTTAAGGGAAATTATTCTAGAACAAGAGTCTTTCTTATCTTGGGTGGTTTGATTTCAATACTATTGGGTTGCCTTCTTTGGAGAGGAGTATGGAATTTAGAACAGGTTTTTGCAATATTATTGTTTATTGCGGGGGCTTTTAAAATTTTAGTAGGATTATTAAAAAAGTAAGGAGGTGAAAAATGGTAGCAAAAAAAGTAGGGGCTGGAACTTGTTGTCCTAGTAAGAATCATAAGGTCATATTTGGGATAATAGCAATTTTATTAGGTCTAGGGGTTTGGTTCAGTTATTTTAGTATAGAACAATTCTTTGGAATAGTATTTGTGTTATTAGGTCTAAAGGTTTTGTTTTTTAAGCATTGTCACTAATTTCTTCTTTTTTTATTTTTTAGTATATAAGTTTTTATAAAGAGTATTCTTTTTAGTTTTCCATGAAAGATTTATTTCCGTTTGAGTCGTATAGAAAGGGGCAGGATTCTTTTATTAAAGTTGTAAATACTGCTTTGACACATAAAAAAGATGTTTTAGCCAATGTTCCTACTGGTGTTGGTAAGACTGTCGCTACACTGGCTCCTTGTTTAAAATACGCTTTGGAGAATGATAAATCTGTTATTTTTTTAACTTCTAAACATACTCACCATAAAATTGCTATTGAAACTCTTAGAGAGATAAAAAATAATTCTGATGTAAACTTTCAAGTTGCTGATTTTATTGGAAAAAGATGGATGTGCCCAAGAGATGATATAGGAAGTTTGAATTCAAATGAATTTAGAGTTTTTTGTAAAAATGCTGTTGAAAATAAAGAATGTAAGTTTTATAGAAATTATTATGATAAATCAAAAATATTCACAACTCAACCTTTGATGGAGGAATTAAAAAGTAATATTCTCCATGTTGAAGAGTTGGTTGGAAGATGTGAGAACTCAGAGGTTTGCGCTTTTGAAGTTGCTGCAGACATTGCAAAAAAATCAAAAGTTATTATTGCAGATTATTTTCATGTTTTGAACCCTACTACTAGGAAAGCCTTCTTTAAAAAAATAAATAAGGAACTTGAGAATTGTATTTTAATTTGGGATGAAGCACATAATTTGCCTTCTAGAGCTAGAGATTTAATGAGTGACAACATAAGCACATATGGTTTAGATTTCGCTATAAAGGAGGCAGGAAGATTTAATCAAGATTTGGAGCCAGAAATAATTGAAATTAGAAATAAACTATTGAAATTGAGTGAGAAGTTAGGATTAGAAAATCATGAGACTTTAGTTAGTAAGGGAGAGTTTGAAGGTCTAAAAGAGAATACCATTAGTGATTTGTTTGATACTGCTGATAAAGTTATGGAAGAAGAAAAGAGAAGTTTTCTTAATTCTTTGGCAGGTTTTTTGAGTTTATGGAAAAATGAAGATAAAAAGTTCTCAAGAATTTTGAAAAGAAATTTCACAAGAACTGGGAAGGCTGTAATTTCTTTGTTTTATAATTGTCTTGATCCTAGCATTGTACTAGGGGATATAACAAAAGGAGCACACTCTAATATTTTTATGTCTGGAACTTTATATCCTTTAGAAATGTATGAAGAAATCTTTGGATTGGATTTGCCTTTGAAAGTTGAATATGAGAATCCTTTTCCAAAAGAAAATAGGTTAGACTTAGTTATTCCTGCAATTACAACTAAGTATAGTGAAAGAAATGGCGAGATGTATGAAAGGATAGCTGAGAGTATAAATGAATTAACTGATATTATTAAAGGGAATAAGATATTCTTTTTTCCTAGCTACGGATTAATAGATAAGGTCAAAGATAAGATTGATAATAAAAATTTGTTTATTGAAGAGCAAGGAATGGATAAATTATCTCGTGAGGCTATATTGAAGAGATTTACTGATTTGAAAGAAGAGGGAAGTACTTTGATTGCTGTTAGCTCTGGTAGCTTTGGAGAAAGTATTGATTTGCTTGGGGATAAATTGAAAGCAGTTATTGTTGTTGGTTTACCCTTTGCCAAAAATGATTTGGAAAATAAAGAGATAATTAGATATTATGATGAAAAATTTGGAAAGGGAATGGATTATGGCTATGTTATTCCTGCTTTTACTAATGTTTTACAGAATGCTGGAAGGTGTATAAGAAGTGAAACAGATAAAGGGATTATTATTTATTTAGATGAAAGGTATGCTTGGAAAAATTATAGACAGTATTTTCCTAAGTCTATAGAATTAAAAGGTAGTAGAAGTTATGATGAGGTTAGAGAATTCTTAAACTAACTCTGTTTCTTGTCTCCATTGTGGAGAATATTTTTGATGGTATTTAATAAGTGCAGGATCTCCCAAAAGAGATTGTCCTTTTGAATCTTTTAGAGCAAATGCATCAATTCCATAATTATTTCCAAGTACCATAAACATTGCTTCCATACCATGTACTTTTTGTAGATGTGCTATTTCAACTATTTCTGTCCACTTTAAACTAACACCTGTTAAACCTTTTATATCTTCTGCATACATGTTTGCGTTTTGTATGTCTTCTAAGTTTAGTGCCATTTATTCTCCTCCTTCTTTTGTATCGGGCCAAGTTAGAGTAAATCTTGGATCATATCCTTTCTCTTCAATGGCTTTTAGAAACATTGCTTCAGCTAGTCCAATTGAGAATCCTTTCCCTAACATTTCCCCAGATTTTATTCTTTTCTTAAACTCTTCAAATTCTCCATCCCAAATTGCATCCTCAAATGTTCCTGGAGACATCCCACGACAATATAATTCTCCTGCAAGGGCAAAATTGCAACTATCTACATATGAAAAGACTGTATTCGCAGCCCCTTCTAAGTTCTTAGCATTTTCGTGGCCATATAGTTCTTCATATGATGTTTTCAAAACTTCAAACTCACTCATTCTATCCATATTTTCAGCAAATAAAGTTCCTAAAGAACCTAATGCTATAGATGCTCCGGATAAAAGGGCAATCAAGGTTCCCCGGTGCCTCTTGGCATAATTTTTTATAGCTCTTCTAGCTACGTTTGCAGGTTTTCTGGTTTCATCAAAGTTTATTGAATCTTGTTCTGAAATTACTTCTAAACAATCTTTGACTAATCCAAGATATCTCTCAATATTTGTGCTCAACCATTTAGATGCTGAAATGTCTACTATAAGTGCAGGAGCATTTCCTGGAAAATGTAAAATCTTATTTTCTTCTGCGTGTCCATATGCGTGTCTTGCTAGGATTAATGGAGAGGTTTTTCCTCCATCGTGATATTTTAAGAATATGTCTCCTAGACTCTCTCCGTTTTCTGATTTGGGAGAATTTTCTAGATTTCTTTCTAGATTTGTTAATTTAACTGGATGTGCTCCATAAAGGGTTTGCATCATACCACTAAGATTATCTGCTATGTTTTTTGCAGTTAGGGCAAATTGACCAACTTTTAAATTTGCTGAACTCTTTGAATCGGGACCTCCCCATCCAACTACCCGCTTGGCCCTTTTGTAGGAATCGTGAAATGAAAATACCTTGCCAGAAAGCCTATCTAGATATTCTATTGTGGAACTATCTTTAGCTCTGTATTTAAGATCCTCGATTAAAATATCTACTTCCGCTAATTTCTTTTCTAGTGCCATTTTTGGAGTATAAAATCTAATTTTTCGGTTTATAAATCTTTCTATTTGTAACTATTAGTTAGTGGTATATGGTTAATTAATATATAGTTTTTTCTTAGTATTATCTTTTTAAGTCGCGGTATTCTCCCAAAAATATGGAAAAGGTTAGTTTTGATGAAGGCTATTTTGATACAAAGCCAAAAGATGAGTTGTATGCTAAATGCAAAAAGTGTGGAAATAAGTCTTCTGCTAAGGATTTCAAAATAGATGACGATTTGGGAGTCATGGTTTGTAGCAATTGTTTTCATAGTTCTGGGGTTAAGAGACTTAGCAAAGGAAAAGAAAAATCTGCTGAGGAAAAAGAGGTAATTGAAGAAAAACCTAGTTCTATTGTAATATATGATGAACGTGATGCCCTTAGAGCTGAAGCAAAGGAAAAAAGGGTTGTTCCTAAGCCGGCAGTTCAGGATGATAGAATTAAATATATTTGTGATAAGTGTGGTTTTGGTTTTAAGTATAACCCTATAAAGATGTGGCCAAGAGTTTGCCCTGCTTGTGCAAGATCAATAGAGGATATAAAAGAAGGTAGACGTACTATTTCAAGGTTTTAACTTTTTTTAAAACTTTTTTAAGATGATCTAATATTTTTGGATATTTCTCCATTAATGCACTATAGTTTTTAATCATAAGGTCTGTTCTTTTTATGTAATTGTTGATTTTCTTTTCATTGTCTTTTGGCATGCAAAGCCCATTGTGGATTAGGTCTGCCATTTTTAGTACTACTCCGCCTTCATCTCTTATTGGATATGTTTTATCTGGTTTTTTTGAAACTTGGTCAACTAAATCTGCTACTCTTTCTCCAAATTCTTTTTTTATTTCTTTTAACTCTGTAGGTG
The DNA here is from genome assembly GCA_964471565.1 of Candidatus Woesearchaeota archaeon. Taxonomy (GTDB): domain Archaea; phylum Nanobdellota; class Nanobdellia; order SCGC-AAA011-G17; family PNOQ01; genus JABIBT01. Next base: position 13,049 of record CAYYFK010000012.1, read on the forward strand.
AATCTTCTACTACGTCGTGCAATACTGCCGCAATTAGAATATCTTCATCTTTTATATCATAATTTCTTAGAATTCCCATGACTGCTAGCGGATGTACTATTACTGGGGATCCTGTTAATTTTCTTATTTGTCCTTTGTGTGCCTTTACAGCCATTTCAAAGGCCTTGTGAAATCTATCCATTATGATAATGAGATTAACTAGTAAATATAGTTTTTGGTATTTTGTATTTTTTCTGGTTGAGAAAAACCTACTTTTTCATGGAATTTTCCAATATTTTCTTTTCCATATATCTCAATAACCCAATCAGCTGATGTTCTATCTAAATATTGTTTTAGAGATCTACATCTTATTGAAAATTTTATTCCTAACTCTTTTAACATAAAATATTCGCAAATTAGTAGATTTGGAGGATTTCTCATGACTAATTCCTTTAACTCATCATCAAGACTATTGAATGTTTTTCTTTCTTTATATTCCCAATTTAGATTTTTTGGTAACGCACATGATCTTCCTTGTACTATTTTTCTGCTTACTTTTGTTGGTGCATGTCCTTCATCATCAAAAGCCTGTTGTAAGTATAATTTTGACCATTTTTCATCTTCAAATATAAACTTTGGAACAAACGGATTAATTTTGGATTTACAACCATAAGGAACACCTAATTTTAATAAAATTCTTCCAAAAATTGAATGGAATCTTAATTTTTCACCTCTAACTTCATATGAAATTGCTGGAATAACATCTTGAGAGCATTTTAATATTTTATTACCTAAAAAACCAAGATTTGCATAAAATGGATGGTCTGGTTGATTGTGGCCATCGGACATAAATGCAGATATTAAAACTGGAATGCTATCCCGATTTAAATCGATAGGAAACTTACATCTAAAAGTACACTTGCTTCCACCAATCTCACAAATATATTCTGAACATATTCTATAATTGATATTTAATGTATTCAAGATTTTTTTTAAGGAATTGATTCTTATTATACGTTTATTTTTCAATTGAAATACTACTTTATAGGCTATATTCGCTTTTTTTGTAAATTTCTTAAACTCTTTGTGATTTTTTTTAATTTTATTTAAAATGTAATTTGTAAAATTTTTATTTAATCCAATTAAAGTCATTTCTGGATTTTCCCACCAGTTAAAAATTAAATCACATTTTTCTTTATCATGAAAATTATTTATTTTATTCTTCCAATGTTTTTCATAATTCATGGAATAAAGAATATTAATCTATTTATAAATTCTGTCCGCGTGCGTGGCAAGCTGTCAAGATGGAGCTAATTTAATATGTCTAAGTCTTATGGATGGCCCCCCCATGAACACAGGCACACCCTGAAGTGGCTCGCCTTTTCCGCAGGTTCCTGCAAAGAATTGTAAATTATTTCCCACTAAATCTATTGAGGACCAAAGTTTTGGTGTTGTTAATTCTAAAGCTGGAGATTTTACTGGTTTTGTTAACTCTCCATTTTCAATTAAATACGCTTCGTTACCAACATACTTTTGTTGGTATCTTTTATCATCTATATTCCATTCCATAAAGTTTTTAATATAAACTCCTTTTTTTGTTTCTTTAATCATTTCTTCTTCAGACACATTTCCAGGTTTGAGATAAGTATTTGCCATTCTGACCATTGGTTCTACAGAATAATGGTTTGCTCTTGATGAACCGTTGCTTTTTATTGCCATAGCTTTTGAAGATTGTCTATCGTGTAAGAATTCATTTATTTTCCCGTTTTTGAATAGTATTCTTTCTCTAGCTTTTATTCCTTCATCATCATATAAATAGTGACCATAACTTTTTTCTAGGGTTGGATCATCTACTATTGTTACATTTTCTGAACCTATATCTGAGGTTAACATTTCTTGAGTTATGAATGATTCTCCTGCTTGTGCTGCCTCTCTTCCAAAAATTCTATCTGCCTCTGTTGGATGTCCGCAAGCTTCGTGAACGGCTATCCCTGTTACTTCTGGGGCAACCACAATATCTAATTCTTCCTTTGGAGCAGAAACTCCCTTTGTTATATTTTCTCTTAACGCCTTTATCTCTTTTTGGATTTCACTAATTAGATTCCAATTTTGTAATGCTTCATATCCAGTTGTTGCACCTTTTTGTAAATATCTTTGTATTGATTGGTTTTTTTCTATCAAAGTTAAAAAGTAAAAAAAGTTGACTCTTGGAATTTCTGAAGTTATTTGTGAGCCTTCTGAATTTACGTAGTATTTCTCAATAACATTATCTGAAAGGGAAAGGTATTTATGATTTGCGTCTATTGAGCTATCTATTTCTTGTAAGAATTTTAGTTTTTCTTTTTGTGAAAAATCGTGAATATTTTGTTTTTGATTTACTTTATATGTTTTTTTTATTGCTTTATTCTCTGAGAATTCTATTTTGTCTGATATTTTTGAAGCTTTTTTTGTTAATTTTAATGATTTCTCTAATTGTTCTTTTAATTTTTCTTTGCTAAGCTCATTTATTGAAACAAATCCTAAATTATTATTTATTAGGAATCTTATTCCTAAGCCACAAGATTGGTCAAACCCTGTCATCTCCGGATTTGAGTCTTTAAGTATTATCCCTGTAGATGTGTTTGTTTCTAATCTCGCTTCTACGTAATCTACTTCTTTTTTTTGTAGAAATTCAATTGAAAAATCTGCTAAGTCTTTGTACATGAATATCTTGAAAACTATGTGATTTATATAGATTTTGGAAAAGTTTTTAAGTTTGATTTTAAGAAAATAGTTATGAAGTGTTTAATTATTGGGGACCTACATGGTAAAAAACCAAAGATTCATTTTAAGAATTTCGATGCAATTATTGCTCCTGGAGATTTTTGTTCTGATACGGAGTTAAGACCTTATTTGAAAAGTTGGTTTGAACATATTAACAATCCTAAGATTAAAGTTAAATTATATTCTGATGATTTTATAAGAAAATATGTTGGTAAAAGAAAATGGAACCGTCTTAATAAGATTTCTCTGAACAATGGAAGAAAGATTTTGGAGTTTTTAAATTCGCTTGGTAAACCTGTTTTTTTAATTCCTGGCAATTGGGACCAGAGTTTGGGGTTAAGTAGGGTAAAGAATCCCGGCAAAAATAAATATAATTCTGGAAAGCGGGCTTTAGATATGATGTTAGGAAATGAGACGAATAAAGTTTTGATTAAAGGTCTTAAAAATATTTATGATTGTCAATTTAAATTACATAAGCTCCCCGAATTTAATATAATGGGATATGGATTAACTAACTTTCCAGAAAAGGACATGTTAAATCGATCTAAATCCGTCGTAAAGAATGATAGGTTGAGGAGAACTTATGAAAAGATATCTCGCAGGTTGGGAAGTCAATATAGGCTAAGAGGTAAGAAAAATCCTACAATTTTTTTGTCCCATAATATTCCTTTCGGAACAAAGCTTGATGTAATTTTGAATAAAGATTCTCCTTTGCATAAAAAACATTATGGTTCCACAATAGCAAGGGATTTTTGTATTAAATATAAACCCTTAATTTGTATTGGGGGGCATATTCATGAACATTTTGGAAAAGATAGAATTGGAAAAACTGTATGTGTCAATGCTGGCTTTGGTCCAAGTGTAAATACATTGTTAGAAATTGTTGATGGCAAGATTAAGCAATTGAAGTTTCATAAAGGAAAATAATTATTTCTCTATCACATAATAGAATTCATTCTGAGTTTTTATTATTTTGAATTTAAAATTTATTCTCGTTAATAACTTTTCAAACCACCCTCTTCTTGGGTATTTCATCATTTTGTTTGAGATTGTTTTTGTTGAAAAAGATGCCACTATAAATTTTGATTTTAATCCTTTTAGCAACATTTCTGAGAACTTATGTCCTTTTCTTATTTCTAATGGATCAATTATCTTGAATAAGAAGGTTATGTCTGTTTTTGGCAATTCGTTTATTGTATCTTTATTTATTGCTTTTAAAATTGCTTCTCCTTTTATATTTTTTATTTTGAAATATTCATTTACAAAATCAACATCTTCTTTGTCTATTTCTATAGAAGTGTATTTTGGGGTGCATTCTAGGAAGGGATATGAAATTGGATTTATTCCAGAACCAACATCTAAAATTGACTTTGGTTGCCCAGTTATTTGGAAAATTCTGTAATATAATGTATTGTATGCTTTTAGTCTCTCTTTTGTTGAAAGGTTTGTTTCTAGTATTTTTCTATGTAACTCTATTGAACTTGGGTCATTTTTTAATTCTTCTAGTAAAGTATCTCTTTTCTTTTTTTTATTTATTTGAAAAGAACCATAGATTTTGTGTAATCTTGTTTTGACTTCTTTAATTATTTCTTTATCTTTTGCTTTTGGTTTTTTTCTTAGAAAGTTGTTTATTTCTTGCTCTATAATCTCATTAGATAATGAGGAATATTTCTTTGATTTTATTTTGTTAATTAAGGAATCCATTTTATAAATGTCTTAGTATTTCTTTAACTGTTTTATTTGGAGAGTTGTGAGTATTATCTATCTCAACTTCGTTCTCCAATAGATCTCTCTCTTTAATTGTCTTGTTTAGCTTTATTGATTTTTCATAATCTCTCCAACCTGAATCTCTTGACTCAGTTAAGACTCTTTTTTTAAGTTCTTTGTCATCATTAATAATTAATTTTATAATTAGATAATTTGTATTCGAGAAACTTTTTACTAATTTTTCTCTACTCTTAGATCTTAAATCTGTAATAACAATATTTTTATAGCCATTTTTTAAATAATTTCTTATAATAAATCTTAAATTACTTAATGACATTTTTTCTTCTTTATTATTTGCGTTCTTCCACTTTGAATCTAGATGGTAGCTTCTTAACCATGCAAGATCAATATAAGGAGATTTTAATTTTTCCTTTAACATCCTACCTATAGAAGTTTTTCCAATTCCTGGAGTCCCGCTAATAAAGATTATGTCTTTCATTGGTTAAAAAGGAAGAATGTAGGTTTTTAATTGTTTTGTATTAGTTCTAGTTTAAAAGTAAAATGTGGAAAGATTTAAAAGTTAATTAGATTAATAATGTTCTATGAAAAAAGAAGAAAATGATTTGGTTAAATCTAGGAAAGAAAAATTAAATAGATTGATTGAAGAAGGCATTAACCCTTATCCGTACAGTTTTGACAAAACTCATAATGCTTCTGAGATTCATGGAGAATATTCTAAAATAAAGGCCGGGAAACATACTAGAAAAAAGGTCAAGGTTGCCGGAAGGGTTTTGACAAGCAGAGTTATGGGAAAAGCTTCTTTTTTTACAATCCTTGATCAAACTGATAAAATTCAGATTTTTGCAACTAAAGATAATTTACATAATTACAATTGGTTAAAAAAAATAGACCATGGAGATATAATTGGTATTGAAGGAAAAGTTTTCAAAACCAAGAAGGGGGAAGTTTCTGTTGATGCTAATGATTTTGTTTTATTAGCAAAGAGTTTGAGACCTTTGCCAGATAAGCATAAGGGCTTGAAAGATGAGGAAACAAGATATAGGCAAAGATATTTAGATTTTATAGCAAATCCTGAAAAAAAGGATATTTTCTTTAAAAGAAGTCTGATATTAAAAGAAACTAGGGAGTATCTTGATAAATTAAATTTTTTAGAAGTTGAAATACCTACCTTACAGACTATTTACGGGGGAGCAGCAGCAAGACCGTTTAAAACACACATAAATGCTTGGAATATAGATTTGTTTTTGAGTATCTCTCCAGAGCTTTATTTGAAAAGATTACTTGTTGGAGGATTTGAGCAAGTTTATACAATTGGTAAGAATTTTAGGAATGAAGGGGTGGATAGAACCCACAACCCAGAATTTACAATGATGGAATGTTATTGGGCATACAAGGATTATAATGATATAATGGTTTTAGTTGAGAATTTAGTTGAACATTTAGCAAAAAAGGCTACTGGCAATAGTAGCGTAAAATATCAAGGCAAAACAATAAATTTTAAGGCCCCATGGAAAAGGATGACTATGAAAGCTGCCTTAAAGAAGTATGGAAAGATAGATGTTGACAAATTAACAGATGCTGGATTAAAAAAAGAATTGAAAAAACATAAATTAGAATTAGAAAAGTTCACTAGGGGTTGGGCTATGAATGAATTGTTTGAGGCTTTAGTTGAAGAAAAACTTATTCAACCAATATTTATTACTGATTATCCTAAAGAAACCTCTCCACTCTGTAAAGAAAAAAGAGGGGATCCAGAATTGATTGAAAGATTTGAATTTTTTATAAATGGGCATGAAGTTGGAAATGCTTATTCTGAGCTGAATAATCCTTTAATTCAAGAAAAATTACTGGAAGAGCAAGATAAAGAAAGGGCTAAAGGAGATGATGAAGCTAATCCTATGGATGAAGATTTTGTTACTGCTATTGAACATGGAATGCCTCCTTCTGGAGGATTAGGAATAGGAATGGATAGAATTATTATGCTATTGACTGATTCTTCTCATTTGAGAGATGTGATTGCTTTCCCGATTACAAGGCCCAAATAATAAAGTTTAAATAGTAGTTTTAGTTTATTAGAATATGAAAAACAAAATAATTTATGCATTCAGTTTGATGCTATCTTTTACAGTATTATACTTGGATATCTTTTGGTGGCTAAGAGATTAAGTCAGATAGAATTTAAACTTTTTGAATTTTATTAGTTTTCTTTATGTTTTTGCACGGAGTATCCTTCTTTTGAATCTTTTATTTCATAACCTTTTGATTTAATTTTGTCTCTTAATTTGTCAGAAGCTTCCCAATCTTTTTCTTTTCTTGCTTTTAATCTTTTTTCTGCTAAATCTTTTATTTCCTTAGGAATTTTTTCTTCTTTTATTTCTTTTAATGATAATCCTAGAACTTTGTCAAATTTGTAAGCTAAATCTAATTTTTCTTTAGAACCTAGTTTTGAATCTCTCAGAACACTCCATAATACTGAAAGTGCTTTTGGCATGTTTAAATCATCATTAATGCTTTCTAGGAATTCTTTTTCATAATTATTTTTAGACTTTTTAG
>CAYYFK010000013.1:0-17701 GCA_964471565.1 Candidatus Woesearchaeota archaeon
AAAAAAACGCCGGGACTGGGATTTGAACCCAGATGCCCGAAGGCCCGGTTTTCGAGACCAGTGCAATACCAGATTATGCGATCCCGGCATGACTCAATAAAACCTTCACAACATTTATATATCTTACTCTAATCCCCTCGTTAATGGATATATCTATCGTAGTTCCGACTTACAATGAAAAGAGGAATGTAACAATTCTATCAAGAAAACTAAAAGAAATCTTAGATAGGATAACAAAAAAATATGAAATTATCTTTGTAGAGGATGGAAGTAGAGACGGAACTTACCAAGAGTTAAGAGATCTTCAAAAAGAAGATAAAAAAATCAAAATTATAAAATTCAGAAGAAATTACGGACAAACTCAGGCATTTAGTGCAGGGTTCGATTATGCAAAAGGCAACATAGTCATAACAATAGATGCAGATCTACAAAACAACCCAGCAGACATACCAAGATTAATAGAAAAAATTGGTCAAGGTTATGATGTAGTATCTGGTTGGAGATTTAAAAGAAAAGATACACTATCAAAACATCTTATTTCTAGATTAGGAAATAAAGTAAGAAATTATTTAGTTGAAGATGGGATTCACGACTCTGGATGTTCATTAAAAGCATTCAGAAAAGAAGCAGTAAAAGGTTTAAAATTATATGGGGAAACCCATCGATTTATTCCAGCAATTTTAAAATCTAGAGGATTTAGGGTGACAGAGATAAAAGTTCATCACCACCCTAGAAGATTTGGAAAAACAAAGTATGGAATGAAAAGAGTTGTGAATGGTTTCCTAGATGTACTAATAGTAAAATTTTGGAAAGAATACTCGACAAAACCGGTTTATCTCTTCGGAAAATTAGGACTTGCCTCCATGGTACTAGGTTTCCTAGCCGCACTATACAATATAATTAAATATCAATCGATTCTCCAAGTAGGACCAAGTTTATTATTTGCTGTATTTTCTATAATCATAGGTATTCAGTTTTTTACTTTTGGAATTCTTGCAGACATCCTACTAAAAACATACTACAAAGACCAAAAAACATACGAGATAAAAGAGATTTTAGATAAATAAATTATTTATTTTGCCCTTTTTATTAGCAACGTCTTCTTCAATAAATAACTTATTCCATATCTGGAAATTTAACAAGGACCACATCTGTCTGGCGTAAAATAATTTAGAGTCTTTATAGTTCTTCTTTATTTTTTCAATAGCATGATTGTTAAAATAACCTTGGCTCTTTATTGTTTTCCCATCCAACAATCCATCAACCATTCCCTTGATATCTTCCTTCTGCAACCATAAATCAATAGGAACATAAAATCTCTGTTTTCTTCTTTTTATTATACTACTTGGCAAAATAGGTTGCATAGCTTTTTTCAAAATATATTTATCTCCACCTTTAATTTTATTCAATTTCAAACTTGGGGGAATTGTAGAAGAAAATTCCACAAACTTATGATCTAAAAATGGAACTCTTGCTTCAATAGAGTATGGCATAGTGGCTTTATCAGTTTTCATTAATAAATTTTCTGGCAATGGTTCCTTAACTTCATATTTTAAAATTTGATTCAAGTAATTTGTTTTATCACTATAATGCATCTTATTAATTCTATTCATATGGCTAAATAATCTTATTTCAGACAAGGTTTTTGGAGTAAATAATTCCTTTCTTTCTTTATCATTAAATATTCCCATAATCTCAAAATAGGCTTTAGCTTTATTATCAATATTTGTAGCATAGTTGCAAAATCTTTTTCTCCCTTCTTTTCCGATATTAGAAGAATATGCAAAGAAATGATTCAGTATCTTCTCAGGAACAATCTCAACGCTTTTCGCGCCCAATTGTCTCACCGGTTTAGGAATATATTTCAACTTATTTCTCAACATCAGAAATTTATTCTGCTCATACCCAGCAAACAACTCATCACCTCCATCTCCAGTTAGAACAACAGTTACATGTTTTTTAGCATTTTCAGATAATAAATATACGGGCAAAGAAGCAGGATCTGCCAATGGTTCATCCCCATGCCAAATTATTTTAGGTAAATTTTTCATTAAATTAGATTTTACAATAAACTCCTTATGGTCCGTATCAAACTTTTCACTTACTTCTTTAGCATATTTCAATTCATCAACTTCTTCCCCATATCCAAAACCAACAGAAAAAGTTTTTATATCATCAGTAAATTGACTCATTGTCCCAACAATAGCACTCGAATCAATCCCTCCACTTAAGTAAACACCTAATGGAACATCACTAATCATTCTTCGTTTTACAGACTCTTGAAATCCTTTTCTAAACGTATCAACAAAATATGACTCTGCCCCATTTTTAACATTATAAGAGAGATCCCAATACTTTTCAATTTTCATTTCATTGGATTTCAAGTCATAAGTAAAATAATGTCCAGCTAACAATCTTTTTACATCATTCATAATAGTATTTGGTCCAGCAATATATCTATTCGCAATAAATCTATTCAAAGAATCTCTATTGACTTCTTTCTTGATATCATGAACTAAAATTCCTTTCAACTCTGAAGAAAAGATAAACTTATCATCTTTATTGTAATAATAAAAAGGTTTTATTCCAATCCTATCTCTCGCTCCAAAAAATATTTTTTTCTTAGGATCATAAATAACAAAGGCGAACTGCCCATTAAATAATTTTAAACAATCTTTCCCATATGCGTCATAAGCATTTAAAATTACTTCAGTATCTGTATTACTATTAAATCTATATCCTTTTTTCTCTAGTCCTTCACGAATTTCTTTAAAATTAAAAACCTCTCCATTGTGGACAATAGTTAAATTATTTTTATTTTGCATAGGTTGTTTTCCATTCTTACTCAAATCAAGAATACTCAACCTCAAATGACCAAAAGTAACTCCCTCCTCTGAAAAAACTCCTTTATCGTCTGGGCCCCTATGGGCAATCAAATCCATCATCTTCTTAATTAATTTTTTATCTTCAAAATTAAATCCGACTATTCCACACATAAAAATGAGGACAAGTAGAGAATTTATAAAACTTATTAATCTTCAATCAAACAACCAACTTCTCAATTTTATAAATAGTATATTTATCATTAGAATAAACTTTACCAATATACAGATTAGAAAAAACTCTTCCATTTCCTAAATCTCTTTGAGTAACAATATAATCTGCCTTTCTGTCAACAGAAATACTGTCTCTATTTTCAAGCACTTCCAAGTAGCTTTCAAGATAGTTGTCAATATCTCTCTGATTATAGCTCCAATTCCTATCAACAAATCCTTTCAAAACTAAGCCATAATCTCTTTCAGGCATTCTATCCATATAAATATAGTTTAATAATCCAGTATCAATTATATCCTTAGCTCTGTAAACCGTAGTTTCATTTTTTGGAATTTCTTTTGTGTGCCATTCATTTACCAGCATGCCTTCTGCTTCTTCTTTAGAATAATCTAACATTGCCAAAGTAACAAATGCACGATCTAACAAGTCTTCATTGGTTGAAATTGTAAATGGCCCTCCGCCAGCCAAGAAAATATCATGCCCAGTATATAAAATTGCATTTTGATTTAATGCTAAGTCATCACTAACAATCACAGAGGTTTCCTTCACATTTTCATTTAACCACTCATAAACACCTATTTCTCCCTCGTCCATTACAAAAAGAGGACTCATTGTGTTGAAATATTTAACTTGCCAAGCCAAAGATAGCAACAATATAATAATAATTAAAGCATAAGTAATTGTTTTTTTATTAAACACTTTTCTAAGCTTCGTTTTATCAAAACTAGATACAATTACATAAAGAATACTTAACATCATAAATTCAACAGCAAAGAGAGTAACCCTCATAAAATGATCTGGTTGAGGAGTATATCCAGTAATTAACTGTAAATTTAATCCCATTATTCCAGCAAAGAAAAAGGCAACACAAAAGTAAACCCACTCTTTTTTGAAATATTTTCTCAAAATTAAAAATAATATTAAAACAAAGGCCCACAAATAATAATCTCCAATAAATCTAAAAAAGTGCCCCATTTCGGTTCCAACACGGGTAACATAATCTAAATAAAAATCAGAGCCCCTAAATCTGAAATAATTTATCCAATAAGGTATAGAAAATAAAGTAGCAAAGGCAGAAGTTATAACTAAGTTTTTGAAAACGTTTCTATCCTTAAACAAATAAAATATTCCTAACAACCCAACTGTAAAAAAGAACACAACAAAATTATAAAAATAAGAATAAAACAAAAAGCTCCATGAAAGCCCATATAATGCCATTTTTTTCAAAGTCAAATCTTTTCTAATAAGAACCTTCAGCAAGAAAATTATAGCAAGAGCGACAAAGAAAAAAGTTATACTTGGACGAGTAACTCTATCAAAAATCAAAGGAGAGTGTACCACCAAATTAGTAAAATCTCTCCCCATCAATCCAAGAATTACTCCAGCCGAACTTTTAGAGATTAAAGAGATTACATAAACTATCATCAAAAGCAAGTCTTTGTAAATCATCTGGGTAACAATAGCAATAGAAAAAAAGATAGGATACAATTTATCTTTGAAAACAAATCTCCCAATTTTGTATAATAAAAGAAAAGTAAGAGAAATAAAAACCATTTTACCAATAATAATTGATAAATTAACTCCTAGTAAAGGTAAAAATAAAAAGAAGAACGGAGAAAAAACAATTGCATTAAACATAGAAATTGTTCCAATATTAACATCATCATTTTCATAAACAAATGGATCCTCAACTAAGAAGTTTCCATCATAAACTTCTCTTGGACCCGCATTCTGTCCAGTACAATCGTGATAACCAACAATATTACAAGGGTTATAATTATCCAAAGTAGAATAACCTAAAATGTATGGAACTAAAAAAATAAGTATTAAAACGAACAAAAAAATGTAATGTTTTTCAATTTTCATGACAAATATGGCATTCTAATTTATTTTAAATAACTTTCTATAACTAAAACTTACATAACATTTATATATTCATCTAAAATTCTACTTTTAATGGAAGACATAGATATCGGTTACGATACTAAAAAAATAAAGGGGTTCATAAAAAAATATTATATTGTACTACTTTTAATCATCCCTATCTTCTTTGCAATTTTCTTCAGAGCATATACTTATGATCTTCCAATGACAGACAAGTTAGCAGAAGATTCTATTGAAAGAGGAATAAAAAATCAAATTCAATCAGAAATACTGTCGCAAACTCAAGATATTGATCAAAACACATTAGATGTTTTAACAGGTCAAAGATATCAGGCATTTGTCAGTTCAAACCAACAAGCGATAGATGATCAAACAGAACAAGTTTCACAGCAATTAAAAAATTATTATAAAGATGACTCTGGTCAAACCTATCTTCTAGCAATAGATCCCTATTATTATTATAGACAAACCAAAAATGTTCTAGAGAATGGGCATGTTGGTGATGAGATAAGAGACGGTCAACCATTTAATAATCACATGTATGCACCAAATGGAAAACCAGTAAGTAACAGCTTTCATCCATTTGCTGGAGCAATACTTCATAAGATAAGTGGAATATTTGGGAATGATTCATTAATGAAAACCATGTTTATACTTCCACTACTTTTTGCAGCATTATCTGTTATTCCTGCTTTCTTTATAGCAAGAAAGGTATCTGGAAACCTTGGAGGATTAGTAGCTGCATTTGTACTGGCAATTCATCCGGCTTTTTTAGGAAGAACTCCTGCAGGATTCGCGGACACAGACGCATATGGTATTTTCTTTCCACTAGTTTTAATTTGGTTATTTATGGAAACATTCACAGCTAAAACTAATAAATCTAGATACATCTTAGGAGCATCAGCTGGATTGCTTACAGGAATATTCGCATTCGCATGGAGTGGATGGTGGTACATGTTTGACATTATATTGGCAGGGATGGGTGTTTATTTCATTTATTTATTAATAAAATATCACAAAAATGTATTCAAAAAATTAAAAACAAAGAACTTAATAAAAACAGGGGCAACATATTTACTATCTTCTGCGTTATTTGTATCCATATTCATGGGCGGATTTAGAGCTTTCTTGAAATTCTTTGAAGCTCCAGCAAGCATCATATTCATAAAAGAAGCTGCAAAAAAAACATTGTGGCCAAACGTTTACACAACAGTTGCAGAATTAAACAAAATTTCCTTAAGTAGTGTTGTTTCTCAACTTGGAGGAAAAGTACTTGTAGCAATCGCTGCTCTTGGCATAATATTTGTACTTCTAAAAAAGAAAAAAATTCAACTAGACATAAAATATGGGATTTTGCTAATACTCTGGGCAATTGTCACATTATATACTACAACAAAAGGAGTAAGGTTTGTAATGTTCATGGTTCCAGTATTTGCAATTGGATTAGGAATCTTCTTTGGAAAAGCACATAGTTTAATTGTAAGTTGGGCATCAAAAGAGCTTGACTTAAGCAAAAAGCTTCTTTCAATAAGTCTTATTTTACTAACGGTAATAAGTTTCATACCACTAACAAAGGCAGCAAATGAAACAGCTGTAAGAGAAGCTCCGTCTATGAACGATGCTTGGTATGACACACTAACAAAAATAGAAAGAGAAACTCCAGAAGATTCTATTGTAAATTCGTGGTGGGATTTCGGGCACTGGTTCAAGTCTATAGCAGATAGAAAGGTGACTTTTGACGGAGCATCCCAGAATAATCCACAAGCACATTGGATGGGCAAGGTATTACTGACAGATAATGAAGAAGAAGCAATTGCAATATTAAGAATGTTAGACTGTGGAGCAAATGATGCTTATGACTTTTTACTAGAAGAAACAGAAGATCCATTATTAACCAAAGAAATAATAGATAGAATAATTTTAGAAGACGAAAATACAGCAAGAAACACATTAGCAGAACACGTTGAAGATCCTTCTAAAATATTAGAAAAAACACACTGTACCCCTCCAGATAATTATTTCATAACCTCTCAAGATATGGTATCAAAATCGGGAGTTTGGGCACATTTCGGTTCATGGGATTTCAAAAGGGCATTTGCCTATACCACAATAAAATCCAATCAAAAAGAAGAAGCATTAAATATACTGAGGGACAGGCTAGGATATTCTCAAGAAGAGGCAGAAAGAACCTATAGGCAATTAAAAGGAATCTCAGAAGAAGATGCAAATCAATGGATTGCTCCTTACCCAGGATATTCAAGTGTTGGGAGTTGTCAAAACCAAAATAACACTATTTATTGTAGCAATGGATTAATTATCGATCAAAATGAAAAAATCGCCAGAGCACAAACTACTGAAGGAGAAGAAATAATCCTAGAGTATAGAGACGATGAAAACATCTATCTCCCAGAAGATCCAGTGGCAAATACTGCAGCGGCTTACTTTCCTCACAATTCACAAATCATGATGATGAGTCCAGAATTACTAGGAAGTATGTTCACTGAATTATTCTTTTATGAAGGAAAAAACTTAAATAGATTTGAACTGTTCCACCACGAAACTGGGATGGATGGTTTTAACATATATGTATGGAAAGTAAAATGGTAAATTTATCTGTAATTGTTCCTGTATATAATGAAGAGAAGTCAATAGTGGACACTCTTAATAGAATAAAAGCAACGTTAAAAGAAATAAAATTAAAATCAGAAATAATTATAGTTAATGATGGTTCAAAAGATAATTCTCATAAAATTCTAAAAGATATGAAAGGGATAGTTTACCTAAGACATGTAAGAAACAAGGGGTACGGGGCTTCATTAAAAACTGGAATTAAAAAATCAAAAGGTGAATGGATAGCAATCACAGATGCAGATGGAACATACCCCATTGAAGATCTAAAAAAATTAGTAAAGTACACAAAAATTTGCGATATGGTAATTGGTGCAAGAACAAAGAAAGGATCTAAAGCACCAATAATAAGAAAGCCAGCGAAATGGATGATTAAAAAACTTGCAGAATTTTTAACTGGAAAAAAGATTCCAGATATAAACTCTGGTTTAAGAATATTCAAAAAAGAATTAGCGCAAAGATTTTGGAACCTATTTCCAAATGGATTTTCTTTTACATCAACAATAACGGTAGCAAGCATGGTAAACAATTATTCAGTTATGTTTGTCCCAATACAATATTTTAAGAGAGAAGGAAAATCAACAATCAGCCCAATAAGAGATTTTGTGGGATTCATCAATCTAGTATTCAAGATAGTTATGTATTTCAACCCCCTAAAGGTATTTACTCCATTAGGATTAGCTTTATTAATCTCAAGTATAGTAAAGGGAAGTATAGATTTCGTCACCCAAAACTCTGTTGGTGCGGGAACAATAATGATCTTTTTGACAGGAATTCAAATAATGGTGTTAGCACTAATAGCAGATTTAATAATAAAAAGAACAAAACTATAAGATGAAAATACTTGATAAATTTAATAAAGACAAAATAAACTATTTACTCGTTCTATGCATAGTTCTATATCTTGCAGTAATAATTCCATTCACCTTAAGTTTAAACCAACTTCCAAGTCCAATTTACGGAGGAGATTACTATTATCAGCTTGGAGGAATTAACCATATAAAATATGGTGGAGATGTATTTGGAGGATCAAATGTCCTAGAAGGGCTTCCAGGATACCTTCCATTCTACGCTTTATTAGTAGCAGTTTTCTCAAACATATTTTTCCTAAGCGGGATAACCGCAATGCTATCTATGTCTGCAATATTTTCAGTTATAGCATTTACTACAATGTTTTTTGTAAGCTACAGACTATTTAGAGACAAGTTAATAGCAATCGCTACGGTTTTATTGATTCTTGGAGTAAAAAGTTCGATGATTATGAAATATACTCCATTCACATCATTTATCATAATGCCACTAGTATTTCTCTCATTATTTTACACAATAAAAACAAAAAGTTACAAATATGCCATTCTAACTGGAATAGTATATGGAATAAGTGCTATCTCTCACGGAGTTTCTTTTATATCTTCAACAATTCTAATCGGGGTATCTGCTCTTTATTTTGGGATATTCAAAAACTTGAAAAATAAAAAAGCAATGATAAAATTCATAAAAGTATTTGGAATACTAATTATAATAGGTTTAATAATTGCACAACTATACTGGTTTAAACCAATCTTTGTACACCATGGTCAAACAAATGAGAATTATTTAGATTGGAACAATAAAGATTTTACCAACGGAGAAACTCAGAAAGAATTTGTAGTAGGAGTATTAAAAGGGCTATTCTTTAGTTTTTCAGGGATAAAAAACACAATAGTTACCCTGCTGTGTTTATTGGGAGTAATAACTTTATTTTTGATAAAAAGGGAAAATACACTTACAAGATATATGAATGTGTTCTTAATCTCGGCAATAATTGGACTATTCCATTTTTTCATAACAAGGCCATTGATTGGAGTAGATTTCTATCCAACAAGAATGTCTGATTTCTTCATTCCAATAGTAAAAACAATTTTCATAGGTTTAGGTTTAACCCTCATTTTCAAAAAAGTAAAAATAAATAAGAAAATAATTCCTGCTCTTTTGATTTTGCTATTACTTCCACTCAATCTAGTTGAATTTAATAACTATTCTCAAGAAAACATGTGGGCAAAACAAGGTAGAAATCCACTTCCAGAAAATTTAGAAGCAATGAGTGAATACGTAATAGAAAACACAGATGTAAATGATGTTTTTCTAAGCAGCAATGAGTTAAGCTTTGCATTAAACGGCCTTACAGGAAGAAAAGTATTGGTAAGCAGACGTGCACAGAACGATCCATTTTTAGATATGGATGAAAGAGTAAAGGCTGCGGCAATAATTCTATATAGCAACAACGAAGAATTAAGACAACAACATATTGAAGAGTATAAAATAAAATATCTCTTTTGGAGCGTAGATTGGATAACAACAGAGTATAGATTAAACGAACAAGGGCAAATAGTAGACAGATTTGATCCATTACTTATATTCGATACTCCAGAAAACAGAGAGTTTCTAGATTCAAATGAAATTAAATATTTTAATCAGCATACTTGGGTAGATCCAACTCTTCAGGGAGATGAATATAAAAAATTCGATTTATTATTTATTCTACCAAAAAGAAATAGTTTTGAAACTTTATGGGATGAATCATTGGACGAACACTTGGAAGAAATTTGGAACTACGAGAAAGACGGACAAATAATATCTAGACTTTATGAGGTAAAATGAAAAAGAGCAACATATTAATTACAATATTAGCTTCTCTATTAATAGCATTTGCACAATTAACTTTTAAAATAAGTATGACCGACAAAACTATTTATGAATCTATCCTAAGCCCATATCTTTATCTAGGTTTAATTTTATACGGCTTAGCCACATTCTTCTTTATTATATCATTAAGGAACGAATATCTATCAAAAACATATCCAATAGTATCTCTAAGTCTAATTTGGATTTATCTTATCTCTTATTTCATTTTAGGAGAAACAATCAGCGCATTCAATATTTTTGGTTTTTTACTAGTTATGGGAGGGATAAGTCTAATATTATATAAAAAATGATAAACTTAACAGCACTTTACTTAGCGTTAATAGGAAGCCTTTTTGGAGCCTTCAGCATGCTCTTCCTAAAAATCAGCATATTAAGGAAAAAACTAATAAAAAATTTAATATTTATCGCTTTAGTTTTTGGGGCAGGCCTTATATTTGGAGTTCTGGCCTTAAGATTTGGAAACCTTTCAATAGTCTACCCCATAACTTCTTTAGTTTATGTATGGACTGTTTTATTATCAAAATACATTCTAAAAGAGAAAGTAAAAACAAAAGAGATTCTTGGTGTAATATTCATAATCCTGGGCATCATTTTCATAGTAAGCTAATAATTCATAAGGCTTATAAGCAATTTAAATTTTCTCAAAATTAATGAAAATTTTATTTTTTAAGATGGGTGCGATAGGAGATGTCCTAATGACTACTCCTTTAGTCAGACAAACAAGAAAGGCACTCCCAAAAGCAGAAATACACTACCTGGCTGGAGAATCTTCATCTCAAATTTTAAAAAATAACAAAAACATCGATAAAATAATAAAATTCAATGAAAGAATAATAACAAATAAAAGAATTTTAAGATGGCTAAAGCTAACCAGAAATATAAGAAAACAAAATTATGATTTGATATTCGTACTTGACAAACACAAAATATTTAATTTGACAGCAAAATTAACTGGAATAAAGACAAGGATAGGATTTAACAGACTAAAAAAAGATGGAATTTTTCTAACAAAAAAAGTTGATTATTTTCAAAACAAGCATGACATTCTAGTATATTTAGAATTATTAAATAAAATAAAACCTGCAGATTATAAAGACACAAAGATGGAAATATTTTCAACAAAAGAGGATAAAGCATTTGCAAATAAATTCTGGAAAGAAAATAATCTAAAGAAAAATATATTAGTAATATGCCCTGGCGGCGGACAAAATATAGGACAAAAACTTTCCCTAAAGGTTTGGCCAACAGAAAACTATATAGAGCTAATAAAGAAATTAAAGTTCAAATACAAAGTAATTCTTTTGGGTGGAGAAACAGATAGAAAAATAGAAAAAGAAATACTAAATAAAACGAAAGTACTTTCTTTAATTGGAAAAACATCTTTACATGAAACCTCAGAAATAATGAGAAAAGCTAATCTAATACTAACAAATGATTCTGGTCCAATGCATATTGCATCTGCAGTGAACAACAAAATAATAAGTCTTTTCGGGCCAACAAATCCAAAGGTACTAGCACCATTAAATAAAGGGTCTAAGTATATATGGAAGTTAAAGAGGCCAACATATGATATATATGGAAACATAAAGGATAAAAGAACAAACCCGATAAGACTAATAAAAATAGAAGAAGTAATAAACTCTATAAAATAACCGTTCTACCATAAGCTTTTTAAGATTTCTCAATTTCCCACCTTTATGGGTTATGTCTTTATTCATCCATTATTTAATGTGTATGGGGGAGCAGAAAAAGTAATGTTAGACCTACATGGAGCATTATTAAAAAATAAAGTAGAATCTAAAATATTTACACTATTTGAGCCAGATTTAGATGAAATGGGGGATAATTTTTTCCATCTGAGAGTAAAAGATATCCCCTTGAGTAATTTACTTGGTTTTAAAGTAAATCCTAAAATAAGAACTTATTCTAAATTATTAGCAGAAAGAATACTCATGACACTAAAAGAAGATGATAAAATTGTTTTCACAAATTTTCCAGGTTCTTTAATTGTATATGAAATGCTCAAACTAAAAAAAATAAAAAATAAGATTTATTTCATATCA
Organism: Candidatus Woesearchaeota archaeon; assembly: GCA_964471565.1. GTDB lineage: Archaea > Nanobdellota > Nanobdellia > SCGC-AAA011-G17 > PNOQ01 > JABIBT01. Next base: position 12,315 of record CAYYFK010000013.1, read on the forward strand.
TTCGAACCAGATAGGATTCTCTATTACAACGAACAAATAAAGGCAAATTTTATTCCAACAGATGTAAAAGATAAAAAATTTGGATTGTATTCAAAATTCCTAAATAATTGGAGAAAAATAGACAAATTCATCGTAGAAAAAAGGACTAATAAAATAATTACTCTATCTGCATACGTAGCACATCAAACAAACACAATTTACAATAGAAAAGATGCCTATGATGGATTACAAATGTACATAGATACAAAAAAACTATCTAAAAAAACTAAAAAAGCATCAAGAGAAATAATAAATAAAGAATTCAATTTAAACCTCGAGGAAAACGATTTTATTATTCTATCCCAATCTAGATTAGAAAAAAGCAAGGGAATCTTAGAGTTAATGGCTACAACAAAAGAATTAAGAAATATACCAAATGTAAAATTATTAATTGGTGGAAAAGGAGAACTGTATGATCAAATAAAAGATATAAGTAAAAAGGCAAAAAATATACATGTTCTTGGATTTATTCCTGACGAAGTACTGTACGATTTATTCAACTCAGCAAATGTGTTTTCATTTTTAGGAGATAAAGAAACTGGAGGACCTTTAACAATTTTAGAAGCAATGGGTTCAAGATGTTTTGTAGTAGCCTCAGACAATGGTGGACCTCCAGAATTAGTAAAAGATAGAAAGGATGGAATCTTAGTTAATAGAATAAATAAGCTAAAGATAAAAAACACATTTGAAGAATTGTTTGTAAAGCACAAGACAGATAAAAAATCATTTGATAAATTGACAAAAAAAGCACAAGATAGAGTTAAAAAAGAATTTAACTTCAATATTTTCTATAAACGATTTAAAGAAAATTTTACTTAATAAATTAAAGAGGAATAAAATCTCTTTCAGTTAAATATTCTAATCCTAGTCTCGTAGAATACATTATTCCAGGAACATTCCGATTTTCCAACTTTCCCTCAATTAATAATTTATCTCTTTCTTTAACAGAAGAAATACTAACAAGATCTGGCGCATGCTCTTTATCCTTTCTTCTTTCAATCCATTTCCCAGATTTAAAATAATCAGAGCTAACATTTACTCGGCCAACAAAAACAGCATCAGCATCTCCCCTAATAGAATGGGAAGCTATCCCTGCAAACCTCATTTTATCCAGGACTTTCAAATCAACTCCATACTCTTCATTTAATTCCTTTTCGGCAACTTCTCCAAACTTATGTAATGAGGGGTCTCCATGAAAATCAACATTGCCAGCAACAGCATTTAACCAACCATTATACATTTCTCCAACACGTTGGCCAATAAAAACACAACCATCTGTTGTTATGGGAATAAATGCTGCACCAATAGCTCTAGAAAAAAACATCCACTCATCTCCATCTAATTTCTCTCCCATTTCTTTTAAATAAGAATTAAATCGATCAATTCTTTCGATATCTGTCTTAACCGCCCCAAAATAAGTTAAGCCCATTGGAACAACTATTTTGCCTCCCCCAATCTGAGGTTCATTGAGCCTATATTTTCTATCATCCCACTTACTACCAGAACCGTATTCTATAATCCCTTGTTCCCTCAAAATTGGAAACAACTTTTGATCAACGTTATCAAACTCTCTAGGAAAATCAGGAATATGGATATTGGCCTGTCCAAGTCCTTTCTCAAAAACTACTTCCCCATCTCCATAAAGTTTCATATCCAGATCATATAAATAATCTTTTTTCATTTTTACTCGAATAGCTATAAAAAAAGAGGATAAATACTCCATTTATAAATCTAATGAATTTTACTTGATAAATTCAATCTTCAAAATCAGACCAGGAAACAAAGACCTTAGACAAGTATCTTCATACAGGTTTGGATATTTGTTGGCCAAAGGTTCAATCAAATAATTCCAAATAGCATACTTCTTACCAAAAAACAACTTTCTTTTCATTCTAGAAAAAGAAACATTAGCACCACTAACATAAAAATTATTATCCATAAAGATATCAAAAGAGTGAAATGCATACCCTCTCCGATGAGTTATATCTTTCCAACAATTCTTAGAACTAAAATGTGGAACATCGAAATATAACCTCCCCCCATTTTTCAACAATCTATGAAACTCACTTACAACTTTAGTTGGATTTTTAACGCATTGTAAAACAGATTTACAATATATTTCATTGAAATGGTCAGAAGGCAAATCGTATGGAAATTTATCCAAATCAAGTACCTTATCAACACCATCAAATTTAATCAAATCAACATTATAATAACCAGGCTTAGAATCTTTTCCGCATCCAATATTCAATTTAGTTGGTATTTCCATTCAAAACCTCTAATAGTGTTTCACTTATAAATTTTATCTGTTCCATAGTTAAGGAACTACTTGAAGGCAAATAAAATCCTCTATTCCATAAATCTTCAGAAACCGGAAAACTTTCATTTTCATCAATTAATCCTTTATTTTTTAACAACGGTTGCATATGCATAGGATAAAATAACGTTCTTGTTTGTATTCCTTTTTCATTTAGTTTATTCATAGTCTCATTCCGATCATGCCGATTCAACAAAACAGAATACATCCAATAAACATTTTTATGGCCTTCCTTACAAATTGGAGTTCTTATTAAATCAGAATTCTTAAAGAACTCATTATAAGATTTAGCATTATTTATTCTGGACTTAACAAAGTTATCAATATTTTCCAACTGTGCTACTCCCATGGCGGCCTGAACATTAGTAAACCTATAATTATAACCAAAATCATGATGAACAAATCTAGGTTCAGTAAAAGCAAGATTTCTCAACAATTTCAATTTCTTAGCAACCTCCTCGCTGTTTGTAATAACCATCCCGCCTTCACCAGTTGTAATAATTTTATTAGAATAAAAACTAAAGCAAGCAACATCTCCAAAAGAGCCTACCTTTCTTCCCTTGTACTCCGCACCATGAGCCTCAGCACAATCTTCAATAATCTTCAAATTATGTTCTCTAGCTATTTGCATAATTTCATCCATCTCACATGGATGACCAAAAAGATGTACAGCCATAATCGCCTTAGTATTAGAATTTATTTTCTCTCTTATTTTCTTAGGATTAATATTCCAAGTATCAGATTCAACATCAACAAAAACAGGTTTAGCTCCAGACTGTAAAATTGCTTTAGCACAAGAAATAATTGTGAAGTTAGGCATAATAACTTCATCTCCTTTTCCAATTCCCAAAGACTCCACAGCTAAATGTAGGGCAGTGCTACCATTACTACACGCAACCCCATGGCGAACACCACAATATCCTGAAAAGCCATCTTCAAACTTTTTAATAAATTCTCCAGCAGAAGAAATCCAATTAGTATCAAAACACTGTCCAACATACTCTTTCTCTTTTCCAGTTAAAGTTGGTTCACAAACTGGTATCATCTTATTCCTGCCTCTCTCAAACATTCCTTGACGTAAGGGTGCCAGTCTTTATCAATTTTATGAAACAATTTTAACTCGGAGTGATTGCCATCTAAATTAGATTTATCTAAACCAGAAACTTCTGCAGAGACACAAGTACTAATCGTATGTGTTCCTCCACCATGAGAAAAGGGAGATTCATTGAAAATTAGCTCGTAACATTTATTCATTCTTTTAAACGATTGAACATTTAATCCAATTTCCTCTTTTATCTTTCTCCTTGCAGCCCCACCAATAGTCTCATCCCGAAGTAATCTCCCTCCAGGAAGCCACCACTGTCCTTTTGCAGGCTCATTGGATCTCTTAACCAATAGAAATCCTCCTTTAGAAGTTTTCAAAACAATATCAACACAAAAAATAGGCATACTCTCATGAAACTTCATATATAATTCATCAGGTATTTTGCCTGGCAATTTAATCTTCCTCCAAAGATCTCTTGTCTTGCTCAACTCCTCTGTATGGACCTTGCTTTAACTCAATCATAAAAGAATCATCTAAAATATCGCAACCGTGTCCTCCGCTAATAAAAAGAATTAAATCTCCTTGATTCAAAATAGTTTCACCAATTTCAGCTCCTTCGTTATCATAAAGGTCAATTCTAGATTTCCCCTTTTTCATAAAATAAACTTTATTTGGGTTCAATCCTTCTAATATTTTAAAAGGTAAGGAAATATGTGCTTTATACCTTTTCCCCTTTTCAACATTATGGACAGATAATTGGAATCCATGTTCTTCCCCAGTAAAAAAAGTCGGACCAGCCTCGTTAAAGTTGTCTCTCACAACAATAGCAAGTAGTTGGTCATTATGAAATATCTTTTCAAATCCTTCGACCTCTTTTTTAATTTCCATTATCATTATTTATCAAGACTTCTTTTATAAATATTTATGTTCTCAGGGTAATTCGGTGCATCCCAATGCAAAGCTTCTCCCTTTAGGTGTTTTTTCCACCTATCTAAATCCGCCTTAGTCATAATCTTAACCAGTTCCTTGAACTTCACTTGCGGTTTCCATTTTAGTTCTCTTTTTGCCTTAGCAGGATTGCCACATAAATGAAAAACATCCACTGGTCTGACAAACATTTTATTTATCTTAACATGGTCTTCCCAATTTAGTTTTAAGGAAGAAAAAGTATTCTCCACAAATTCCTGAACCGTACGTGTTTCACCAGTTGCAATAACAAAATCATCTGGCTTATCTTGCTGCAACATCATCCACATACATCTAACATAATCTGGTGCAAATCCCCAATCTCTTTTTGGATCAAGATTCCCTAATTCTAAATCTTCCTGCAATCCCAATTTAATTCTGGCCGCAGCATTAGTTATCTTTCTAGTAACAAATTCTAATCCCCTCAATGGGCTTTCGTGATTAAATAAAATTCCATTGCATGCAAACATCCCATATCCTTCCCGATATATTTTCATCATATGGTACGAATATAATTTTGCAGCAGCATAAGGAGAATTTGGTATGAAAGCAGTTTTCTCATCCTGTGGCATTTTTTTAACGCCACCGTAAAGTTCACTAGTCGACGCTTGATAAATTTTTATTTCTTTATTATAATTTCTAATAATTTCTAAGAGTCTAGCAACCCCCAATCCATCAACATCTGCGGTAAATAAAGGTTGATCAAAACTAGCAGCCACATAACTCTGAGCAGCTAAATTATATACTTCATCTGGATCTGCAATCTTGACAGCCTCCATCAAAGCCCCCATATCTGCCATATCGGCAGGAATCATTTTTATTTTATCTAAGATTCCTAGGGTTTGTAGTCTCCAAAAGTTAGGTGTAGAAGACCTTCTATAAATGGCATAAACATCATAACCCTTCTTCAGCAAAAATTGGGCCAAATACGCCCCATCCTGGCCAGTAATACCAGTTATCAAAGCTCTCTTCATAGAAAAGAGAAAAAAGATTCAATTATAAAGCTTTCCAACATAAAAT